>JBIJAI010000056.1:0-4232 GCA_044345815.1 Rhodoluna sp.
GACGCATCTGTTCGATACTCACCTCGTGTACTGGACGAAATCACCCCTAGAGTTACATAGTTAATCTCATCCCACGGGTGTCCTACAATTACAACCCAGTCCCCGACCTCGCCGCTAGGTGCTGGATCTAAGGCTGGAACCTCTTTTGTTAGGTAAATCAAAGCCATGTCAGGCCCTTCACCTGTTGAAGAAAGAGAGGCAGCGTCTTTGGCGACAAGGGTTCCTTCCATGCTGACGCCATTGTTTATGAGTCGGATTTTTGAGTTGATCTCGCAATTCTCGACAACGTGTTCCGCTGTGAATACTGCTGTCTTATAACTGTCTGGAAGCGGAACCTTAATTGCTACCCCGGATCCTGCTGAACCCTGGCAAAAGACTTCAAAAATTGAGGGAATTGCTTGCTCAGAGACCGCCTTGGTGTTGGGTTGCTGATTGAAAAGCAACCCAAGGCTGACCCCGGCCAAAACAAGACCAGATGAGATGACGACAGCAGTCAAAACATAAAGCAGCCTTGAAACTGCTCGAGCGAGACCCCTCCTGGTATCTAAGGTCTCGTTGCGAGCGATATCCCCCCAAACGGAGTTGGTGTCACGCTTATCACGAATCATCGGCAGCTTCATCTTCACGGCTTGCTCCTAATTTTGGACAACAACTACCTTGCGGTTTTGCGCCCCAAGTTCTTCGATAAATTTGCCGTTTTCGTCCCAATCATTGATTGGGCCTTTGCCTGCCCCAATAACTTCAATCTTGCCTTTCACTCCGGCATCTCTTAGAAGTTGAGCAAACGCTTCTGCACGCTGAAGACTCAATAACTGAAGATTGTCAGACTCAACCAAGTAATTCTTTTGATCCGTACCTGAAGCCGTAAAGCCGGTTACCTTTAAGGATCCCGTGCAATCAGATTGCTCGATTTCAGAAGCAACCGACCTGGCACCTTCTTTTGCGAGCTCCACATTCAAAAACTCAGTAGAGTCTGGTCGAAACGAAAATCCCTTATCTGCGCCGAGAGTTAGAGAGACACAAGCGTCTTCGAGGCCACTAACGGTCCCGACAGGAATTGCACCCGATGATGGAAGTCCTTCTGTGACATTCCCAGCAGTGATTGAACCGACGCCACCGCCAGCAGTAAGCACGATATTGGTCCAGAGGCCAACTAACGAATCGATTGATTGTTGATTTAGGACTGGATGGCTCGTATTGACTTGACCCAGTCCAGTCCAAAACACTTTTGCCCCGTCCAGAGGCTTGATGGCCCCGCTGGTCTGGAGTTGGTCAACTAGCTTGTCGGCCGACCTCGAGTCTTCAGGAAAACCTGTCAGTAAAGAAAACTGTCCGCTAGTCTGCAAACCGTTACCCAGAATGAAAACAAACTTCTCTGACGACGCGGATACGAAGCTTTCCGAAGCAACTCCGATTGCTCTTAAGAAATCGACTTCTGGCTCAACACTGAAGCCGACGCCTTCTTCGCCGGAGGCGCAGTTCGCTGCCCAAGAAAGCCGCCCCTGGGCGATCTCAATTACCTCATCGCGATCGCTTTGAAAGGGGGCGTTATCAAAATCAACCGAGTACTTAGCGACAATCGAAGGTGTTGAATCGGCAAGGACGATATTCAAGGAAGTCTTGTTCTTCGTGAGCAAATCAGAGATTCGCGGCCCCACCTCGATAAGAACTTTATCGAAGTCAACAAAGCTTGCGGTTGGAGCCAAGATCACAGCTACCTCCCTCTCTGCATTTAATGGCACTTCTCCGACGCGAGGATCACAATCAGCTTGGACAGTGCCGAAACTGCAGCCAGCAAGAGAGAGGGCAAGAATTGAACTTACGGTCGCTGCCGCCGCAAATCTGAAACCCCCAGCGGCTCTAGACATCTTTTCCAAGATCCTTCTTTTTTGCTAAATATGAAGAAGTAAATTCAGGAGATCCAATTTGGTTAACCAATGATCGACGATAGACAGCCTTAGCCGCTTCACCAAGCGCGGCACCAGAAGATTTGACTGCATCTTCATAACTTGCGACCGCAACAGTTTCGGCCAGTTCTAAAGCTGGTAGGGCTGCACGAGCAGAAACAAGGTTTTGCTCAGCTTTGGCTCTCTTTTCCTCATGTCGTCTAATGCTCAAGAGCAACCTCATTAGGTCATGTTCGTGTGGATTCCTCTTGGACTCTAAGAGCATCAGCCAAGCCCCCAAGCCAATTAGCATCAGGAAGTTTGTGAAGTATAGAGCGACACCCAATGGCCACAGTGGTATTTCATTGCCGATCTGCACAGAGTTAGAGACTATAAAGTTCATGCGAATCTCAGTTAACGTCATGGCAAAGAGAATCCATACCAGCGAAAGCACCAGAATCTCGATGTTGTTTCTAAGCTTCTGAGTGATACCTCTACTCTGGTAGCCGAGTCGCTGCCCAATGAAATGTGGAAAGATCAACTGGATTCCCACCACAGGAGCAGTAAAGAATGCTGCTTCAATGAATGTAAAACCGGGTATCTTGTCTAAGCTCAAAAAGACGATGCTTACGTCTACCAGACCAGCTACAGCAAAAATTAGGTATGGGGCAACTACCCTTGCGAGGCTGTTAATTGTTGACGTCAGTTGAGGCTTCGAGCCTTTCCAAATCAGCCCATGTCTCCCTGGCCGCTCACCCGCCAGGATTTCTTCTAGGGAATGGGCGCTTTCGTGAAGGCTTTGAATTCTTTCTTCTTCCTCACGTAATGCCGACTCGGCTACAGAAACGGTAGCCCTGCCCAAAATTGTTGCTTTCTGTCTCTCGAGTAATTCTCTTCGGCCGGTGTCCTCCAGGCGCAGCGAAACAAGGTTCATATGCGAGTCGACCGCACGCTCGAAAGGCATATTGCGAACAGACCCCTCTTCAAAAAGGAAATGGTCATACGCCCCGGATGACTTATCGAGCTCGCCAGCCTTGGAAGCCGCCGCGAGGTACATGTTGTCATCGACAGCGTCAGGGAGTATTGGAAGCCCTTGAGAGCTCTGAGTCTGGCGCCTTCTAAAGAAACTCACTTGGTTTTACCTGTCTTTTTAATTGGAGCTACCTGCTCATGGTGGTTTGTAGCAAGAGGTATGGACGTAAACACCGGCACCTCAGAGGCAACTTTTGAAATTTCGCTTTTACTCTTTATCGCGCGAGCGCGCGAGTAAAGACTTGCCATTTGGTTGTAAAGGGTTTCCCAGGAATCTAGGGCCTCTTGAGCTGAAAGATTTAGAGAGTCCATTGAAGCCTGGTTTGCTTTTCTTTGGCTCCTGAGGTTCCCTCTGCGCTCAGCCAATTCCGCCGCTTTTTTCTGAAGAGCTCTTGTTTCGCGCCCATTAGCTGCTCTCTGCGATTTTAAGTTCAGGATCTGTTCTTGAAGCTCTTCTTCTTGAACCAGTATCCGTTCATTACCCGAGGTCAAAGGCTCAGTGTTGACCGGCCTGAGCTTTACTCTGGGCGACGATCAGGGCGTGAGTTCTTGTGAAATCCTTTAGCCCCACGTATTTCTTTGCGTCTCGCCTGCCTTGCTGGGAGATGGATAACGCTAAAAGCAAGTTGACTCGTTGAGGTGCCAAGGGGGCACCACTAAATTTTCTTGACGGCACTTCGTTTAATCCCCCAATTTATCGAACAGCTGAATTATAGCCTTGACCTCGGACATGGAATTTTGGGGTTCTCGAACACTCCCTAAGACCTACTTGGCTGGGGATGTATTCACGGGCCCCCTCAACCACCTAACCCCCGCCAACACACTCACAACCCCCAGTACCGGGATGAGTATCTGGGTGGCCAGGATGATGTTTGGGTATTGCAGGTTCCACTCGAATGGGGAGATGTGCCGGGAGTAGATTCCATAGAAAGCCCAGAGTAGAACTAGAGAGTATGCGGGTGAGGAGTTAACAATGGCCGTTGCTGTGCCAATGAGGGTTGCAACAACCAAAATCACAACAGTCCAGGTTTGGGCATCGAGTAGGTAGCCGTCTTGGAAGCCTTGTTGGACCAAGAAAGATGAGATGTTGGCAATGGTTGCTACCGTGACCCAGCCGAAGTAGATCTCGAATGGGAGCCTGGTGGTTATTGTTTGCTCTGGGCTGGTGCTTTTGGAAGTTGTTTCCTTGTTGATTTTGTATAGGCAGAACAAAAGCCCTACAAGAATCAAAGACGATACCAAAAGCCACTCTAAGCGCCAGGCAATAATCCATGATCCGTTGAAGATGTTGGCAAATATGAACCAAGGGCTAAT
>JBIJAI010000057.1:0-4216 GCA_044345815.1 Rhodoluna sp.
CGGTGTCAACTGCTGCTTCGGCTCCCCCAATGACAATTACGGTCGTGTAAACAAACTGACCAATTAGGCCAAGCAATACAACCGCAAGTGCGCCAACGCTCCAAAGGCTTGGCAACTTTCCAATCAGCCCAAGTACCAGAGCGAATAATCCGGCAGCTACTGCAAACCAGAGCTGGGCTAGATAAAGCACTTCAATCATTTTTGCTCCCCTTGAAAGACCACAACTGATTTTAAGCCAGAACCAGCAGGTTCCAAGACCGCCACTAGTTTCCCTGAGCCTGAAAGCCCAGCAATCAAGGAACCGGTGGTTGAAACATCCGAAAGTCTCTTTCCGTGAACCAAATCGGTGATCTGGTCGGCTCTTAACGAAACTGTAGGAAACAAGTCGCTGGCGGCAATGGCTAGTGGCGTTAGTTTTAGATTTTCAAGATCAGTAATCGAATTGGCATCTGAAACATCAAATGATCCAACCTTCGTTCTCCGAAGAGCAATGATGTGTCCTCCCACCCCAAGAGCCGCGCCCAGATCTCTGGCAAGGGCTCGGATGTAGGTGCCGGATGAGCACTCCACCTTAACTTCTAGGTCGATGTAGTCCTCAGCAGATTTAGAGCTAGATAGAAGCTCAAAGCAACTGACCGTGACTTCGCGGGATTTAAGCTCAACTTCTTCCCCAGCTCGAACTAGATCGTATGCCCTTTTTCCAGACACTTTGATGGCGCTAACCGAAGACGGGCGCTGAGAGATCACGCCGGTAAGTTTTGCCATTTCCTTTTCAATAAGCTCTTGGCTTACTAGAGCTAAGGCACTAGGCGTTGCGGTCGACAAAGTCTCAGACTGCGAATCATCGGAAACAGTTGCTACCCCTAGTCGAATTGTTGCCAGATAGGTTTTGTCTGCGCCCACTAGAAAGGTGAGCAGTTTAGTTCCCGACTCAATCCCCAGAACCAACAGCCCAGTTGCTAACGGGTCGAGGGTTCCGGCGTGGCCAACTTTTTTAGTGCCGACTGCCTTTCGAACCTTTGCCACCACATCGTGACTGGTCCAGTCGGTGGGTTTGTCGATTAGAACTAGGCCGGGGTCGACCAAAACTAGTCCTGGTCTTCGATTTGCTTTGGCTCTTTGTAAGGATTGGCATCCCCTGCAGGCTTTGCGACAGCTGCCAGTCGGGCAACTTCCTCATCACGAGCACGAGCGGCGGCTAACAGATCGTTCATGTGAGCTGCGTTTTCTGGAAGCTCATCTGCGATGAATTCAAGAGTTGGGGTTAGTCGAATGGACAGGTTGTGACCAACTTCTCCCCTGATGCGGCCTGTGTTTCGCTTGATGATCTCGTTAGAGCGAACCCGGTCCTCATCTGAACCAAACACGGTGTAGAAGATCTGGGCGTGCTGTAGGTCTGGAGTTACCTTTACCTCTGTAATCGTCACAAAACCAAGGTCTGGATCCTTAACCGCTTTTTCAAGCGCTTCGGCAACCAATACCTTGATTCGCTCGGCTAACTTGCGAGCTCTTGCGACGTCAACCATTTTTTAGACCCTTGGCTTCTCGCGCATCTCGAAGGTTTGAATGATATCTTCAAGCTCGAGCTCGTTGAAGCCACCAAGTCCAATACCACACTCAAAGTCAGTCTTAACCTCGTTGGCGTCATCCTTGAAGCGCTTTAGAGAGTCAACCTTTAGGTTGTCTGCAATAACAACGCCTCCGCGTAGCACGCGAGCCATTGAGTTTCGCTTGATTGAACCGGATCGAACGATAGAACCTGCGATAGTTCCAACCTTGGAAGACTTGAACAGCTCGCGAACCTCGGCGGTACCAAGCTCGAACTCCTCGTACTCTGGCTTGAGCATTCCCTTTAGGGCCTTCTCAATGTCTTCCAAAGCTGAGTAGATAACTGAGTAGAAGCGGATGTCTACGCCTTCGCGGTCAGCGCGGTCCTTAGCCTTGTTATCCGGCTTTACGTTGAATCCAATGATGATCGCGTTGTCCACGGTTGCAAGGTTCACATCCGATTCGGTCACCGCACCAACACCGCGGTGAATGATTCGTAGCTGAACGGAATCGTCCACTTCGATCTTCAATAGCGAGTCTTCCAGCGCTTCAACAGCACCAGATACGTCACCCTTGATAACCAAGTTGAGAGATTCAACCTTGCCATCTTCAAGTGCCTTGGTGAAGTCCTCGAGGCTAACGCGCTTACGGGTCTTAGCAAGAAGTGCGTTTCTATCCGCTGCTTCACGCTTTTCGGCAATTTGTCTTGCCTGACGCTCGTCGTCTGTTACAACAAATGTGTCACCGGCGCGAGGAACACTCTGAAGTCCGAGTACCTGAACTGGTCTTGAAGGCGTGGCGGCCTCTACTGGCTCGCCGTCTTCGTTGAACATTGCACGCACTCGACCGTGAGCGCTTCCTGCAACGATTGAGTCACCAACGTTCAAAGTTCCAGACTGAATCAACACTGTTGCAACTGCTCCACGACCCTTGTCAAGGTTGGCTTCGATAGCAACACCGCGAGCGTCTTTGTCGGGGTTTGCTCGCATATCCAATGCAGCATCTGCAGTTAGTAGAACCGCATCGAGTAGCTCGGTGATTCCCTGCTTCTTCAGAGCCGAAACTGGGACGAACATCACGTCTCCACCGTATTCTTCGGCAATCAGGTTGAACTCGGTTAGTTGCTGCTTGATCTTGTCCGGGTTAGCGCCTTCCTTATCAATCTTGTTTACAGCCACCACAATCGGAACTCCGGCAGATTGTGCGTGGTTTAGAGCCTCGATGGTTTGAGGCATCACGCCATCGTCTGCTGCAACAACCAAGATTGCGATGTCGGTGACCTGAGCACCACGTGCACGCATAGCTGTGAAAGCCTCGTGACCTGGGGTGTCAATAAAGGTAATTGCTCGGTCTTGACCTTCGTGAGTTGTGTGAACCTGGTAAGCACCGATGTGCTGGGTAATTCCACCAGCCTCGCCGGCCTGGACGTTTGCATTTCTGATTGAGTCCAAAAGCGCAGTCTTACCGTGGTCAACGTGACCCATGACTGTAACAACAGGTGGACGAGGCAGCAAGTCCGCTTCGTCGTCTTCGTAGTCGGTTGAAATGTCCAACCCGAAGCCTTCGAATAGCTCGCGCTCTTCGTCCTCAGGAGAAACAACTTCGATTTTGTAGCCAAGCTCGGCTCCAAGAATCTGGAAGGTTTCCTCATCCAAAGATGCGGTAGCGGTTGCCATCTGACCAAGTGCAAATAGCACCGTGATCAGCTGACCGGCGTTGGCATCAATCTTGTCTGCGAAATCTTGAATCGATGCACCGCGGCGCAAACGAATAACTGTTGTTCCATCACCGCGTGGCACAACTGCGCCACCAAGGCTTGGAACACTTCTTTGTTCGAATTCTTCTCTCTTGGCGCGCTTTGACTTACGAGCCTTTCCGCCTCCGCGAGCTCCGCCCTTACCGAAGGCACCGGCAGTTCCTCCGCCAACTCCTCGACCGCGACCACCAGCAGGTCCTCTACCTGGGAATGCTCCAGCAGGAGGACCTCCACCAAGTCCTGGCTTTGCTCCACCAAATCCTGGACGTGCACCACCTCCACCGGCAGGTCTTGCTCCAGGTCTTGATGATGTTCCACCTTCAGGTCTTGCACCCGGTCTTGGTGCACCTGGTCTTGGCGTGCCAGGTCGTGCCATACCTTGAGCTGCATTAAACGGATTGTTTCCTGGTCGCGCCATCGGACGTGGAATGCCCATTCCTTGAGATGAAGCAAAAGGATTGTTTCCTGGTCTTGGAACGCCTGGTGCTGAAGAAGAAGCTGGTGGTGCCTTAGGGGCATCCGTGATTGAACTCGGAGCAAGTCTTGAAGTCTTTTTCTTCGGAGGCTCGGGTGCATCAACTGGTTCTACGGTTTCAGAAGCCACCTCAGGTTCGGCCTCAGCGGTTGCTTTCTTGGTTGCAGCCTTTGGCTTGGCAACTTTTTTAGTCTCTTCAGCAGGCTTAGCATCAGGGAAGGCAGCGCGAAGTTTCTTTGCAATCGGGGGTGCGATTGTGGAGGATCCGCTCTTGACGTATTCGCCGAGCTCTTCCAGTTTGGCCAGAGCCACTTTGGTATCAATACCAAGTTCTTTGGCTACGTCGTAAACACGTGGTAGCGCCACTTACTTCTCCTGTCTGGGCCTTCCCAAACAGGGCAGGCCGTTAAAGCTGTTGGGTACTCATTTCGAGATAC
>JBIJAI010000024.1:0-13570 GCA_044345815.1 Rhodoluna sp.
ACAGGAGAAGGTGGATTGCCAGAGCTATTGGATTAGTGCTACTGGGACTAATCCACCTAACCTTCTTCTTCCACGGGGATATCCTTTTCATCTACGGAGTCTTTGCACTACTACTGACCCTGCTTTACTTCCGCAAGGAAAAGACCCTAAGGGTATGGGCCTGGGTGATTTACATCGTCACTGCCGTGCTGTTTGTTGTTATTGCTGCCTTTGTATACCTCGGGGAATTGATTTTTGCCTCAAAGGGCAAGACCTTGCCGGGGCTGGAGACCATCGACTCCCTGGATGTTGTCTTAGCTTCCGGTGGCTTCTTTGAGATTGCGGTTGCCAGGTTTGAGTTCTGGCTTCTGGCCGCAGGACCCGCATTTGTGCTTCAAGGATCGCTAGTTTTTGCGGCATTTATTGTTGGTGTGCTGGTAGCTCGAAAGGGCGGGCTTGGCGCTTCCTTGAAGCCGGCGTTGATGAAGAAATTTGCTATCTGGGGACTCACTCTTGGCCTAGCTCTTCAGCTATTTTCTGCCTACATCTTCATCGCTAATGAACAAGCAGAAAGTTACAGCTTGACACTCTACCTAGTTGCAACGGCGCTGAACTTCTTGACCGCTCCACTTATGTCAGCCGGACTGGTTGGTGGTCTCTGGTTGCTTAGCCAAAAGTTCAAATTCTCTTTACTAAGTGCAGCTGGTCGTCACTCGCTGAGTATCTATCTAGGTCAGTCACTAGTGTTCTCCACGTTGTTCTCAGCTTGGGGATTCGGTCTGTTCCAAGAACTTAGCTTGCTAAGTGTTGTTCTAATCGCAGCGGCAACCTGGCTGGTGCTTGCCCTACTGGCACAGCTGAACCTCAGGTATCGAACCAGAGGACCTATGGAAGCGGTGCTAACAAACTTCACGAGATTGTTTGAGCGCAAATCATGAACCTAGAACAATTAGGACTATTTGGAGTATTTCTAGGTGGAGCTATTCCCTGGCTCGAAGCCATTGCGGTTGTCCCGGCTGGAATCGTACTTGGACTAGATCCAGTTTTGACAGTGGTGTTTGCCTCGGTTGGAAACATAATCACCATTGCTGTTTTTGCCTTCGGAGGAGGAGCGCTTCGAAACTGGATCATCGCCCGAAGAGTAGCCAAGGGCAAGGAACCTGAATCACCAAAGTTTGCAAAAGCCCAACAGGCTTTCGATAAGTATGGAATCTTCGGAATGGCTGCCCTTGGACCAATCCTTATTGGAACTCAGTTTGCTGCGGCAGCTTCGGTAGCTGCTGGAGTCAAGCCACTAAAGGTTACTGTTTTGGTTTCTGCTGCAATGGTGATTTGGGCTGCAGTTATTGCCTGGGTTGTTGTGGCGCTAGGGATTTCAGTTTTCGAAGGGTAAGTGCGCTCATTTAGCTTTTTGGGGTAGCTTTCGAGGTTCGGATCCCCTATCGTCAACAAATTGGGGACTAACTAGTGAAGTGCTGAGTCAGCCTCCAAGATTTCCCAAGATCGGAAGCGAACTACCAACCCTTCTCTAGATGGACTTGCCACCAATGGCCCGGCAAACCACTCAAGGTCACGAGCGATAGGAGCCAAGCGCACCAAGCGCCAAGGCCCTTCACCGGCCTTAGCTCGGACCGTGATGGAATTAGTTGTTCGACTAACGCGAACCCTAATTGGTTTCCCCATCCACTCGGGAACGTGACCGACAGACCAATCTGAATTCTTGGCTGTGACAACTGCCCCAACCCCAAGAACACCATCTGCGAATTCCACACCGGCTTTAACCCAGTTATCTGAATTTGCAAAGACAAACACTCCGGCCTGATCAAAGGGGGCGGTCCAGCTCGCAGAAAACTCTACCTCCATGGCCGTATTGGGGTTAAAGGGCACAAGCAAGGCGTGTCCGTTTTCATGCACAAACTCATAACCCGTGTGATTCCAAAAATCTGATTCGTTGCCAGAGGTCACTTCTAGCTCTCCCGCAACTACTTCGAATTTTGGCGGAGGATTTAGCCACTTTCCGCTATCCCAATTGACAATTGACATGTCAAAAGTCTAAAGCTGAATCTTTGTAATCTCTGTTTAGCGAGCTGACGGGAATCTCATCCAGGGTGGAACCAAACGGTGGAAATTGCCAGACATCAGGCAGTGTTCAAGTTTTTAGACCAAACAGTTGTTCTGGCCTAGTTTCTAAACGGCGAAATCTTTTCCAGATAAAAACCTAACCGAAGCGCCTGCCTATTTGGGCGAAGCCCCGTACTTGTTATCACCCTTGTTTGAGTCCTCAACGGTGAACACCAAAAGAACTATGGCTCCGGCAAGTGGGACTAGACCAATCAGGGCCCACCAACCGCTTCGGTTGGTGTCGTGAAGACGCCTAATCAAAACAGCAATTGCAGGGACGATAGTTGCGAGAATCCAGATCAGCCCAACAATTCCGCCACCACCGTTGGCGATAAAACGATCAACGTCACCATTCATTAGAGCTAAGTCAATTGGTGCTGCTACCAGGTTGGTTAGAACCAGAAAGAGCTGAATGAACCAATACTCGGACCTGCGGGCACGGCCCTTGAAGTTTGTGTAGTTTGACCAAAAAGCCTTTACTGCTGTTCCAAAATTCATGATGGTATCCCCTCGTTTTTTAGTTAGAGCGCCTTCAGAATGTCGTTGACCTTTTCCTTGGCATCACCAAAGAGCATCTTGGCATTTGGCTTATAGAACAGTGGGTTTGCAACCCCTGCGTAACCCGAAGCCATCGATCTCTTGAAGACAATAACGTTCTCAGCTTCCCAAACCTTTAGTACCGGCATACCGGCGATCGGGCTTGATGGGTTTTCGGTTGCAGCTGGGTTCACGGTGTCGTTAGCTCCAATAACCAAAACCACATTGGTGCTTGCAAGGTCTTCGTTGATCTCATCCATCTCTAGAACGATGTCGTAAGGAACCTTGGCTTCGGCAAGAAGTACGTTCATGTGTCCAGGAAGTCTTCCTGCAACCGGGTGAATACCGAAGCGAACCTCGACACCCTTCTCGCGAAGCTTCTTCGCGAGTTCTGCGACCGGGTACTGAGCCTGAGCTACCGCCATGCCGTAGCCCGGTGTGATCACAACGGTCTTGGCGTTGCTCAAAAGCTCAGCTACCGATGCTGCGTCAGTTTCGGTGTGCTCGCCGACTTCTTCATCTGACTCGGAAGGAGCTTCGATTCCATAGCCTCCGAAGATAACCGAGATAAAGCTTCGGTTCATCGCTCGGCACATGATGTAAGAAAGGTAAGCACCAGAAGATCCAACCAGGGCACCGGTCACGATTAGTAGGTCATTGCCTAGCAAGAAACCGGTTGCCGCAGCTGCCCAACCTGAGTAGCTGTTTAGCATCGAGACAACTACTGGCATATCTCCTCCACCGATGGAGGCAACCAAGTGCCAACCAAGGGCAAGAGCCAAAATGGTCACTGCAATAAGAAGTCCAAGTACTGGGGTGATCACGTAGGCAACTGTTAGAACAACAAAGCCAAGCAAGGCAAATAGGTTCAGCAGGTTTCGACCTGGAAGAATCAGTGGCTTTGAGCTCATCTTGGCTGAAAGCTTCAAGTAGGCAACGATCGAACCAGTGAAGGTCACCGCTCCAATAAAGACTCCGATAAAGACTTCAGCGCTGTGAACACCGGCTAATACAGGTGATAGATCCTTAGCGTGAAGTGCTCCATTCCAACCAACCAAAACTGCGGTTAGTCCTACGAAGCTGTGAAAGAGGGCAATAAGTTCTGGCATGCCAGTCATGGCAACAACCTTGGCTCGCCACAGACCAATTACTGCACCGATTGCCAAGGCGGCAACTAGTAGTCCTGCGCCAAACAAAGTTGAGTCGGTCCAAGAACCTGAAAGGGTAAGCCAAATAGTTGCCGCCATGGCAATTGTCATTCCAGCAATTCCATAGCGAATACCGGTTCTACCGGTTTCGTGCTTGCTAAGACCGGCAAGGCTCATGATGAACAACAGGGCAGCAGCAACGTAGGCTGCGTTAGCGATAGCTACAGCGTTCATTAGTTATCTCCCCTCGTGAACATCTTGAGCATTCGGGAGGTAACTGCAAAACCACCAAAGACGTTGATGCTTGCTAGAAGCACACCAACCGCCGCAAGAATCTGAACCAGCAAGATGGTGTCGGTGATCTGCAAGATCGCCGCCACCACAACAATTCCCGATATGGCGTTGGTCACTGACATCAATGGAGTGTGAAGGGCGTGATGGACCTTGCCGATCACGTAGAACCCAATAACAACTGAAAGCATGAGTACTAGAAAGTGCTGAGGCAGTGGCGCTGGAGCCAGAGCAATAACGGCAGCAAAGGCGGCTATTCCGGTGGCAATCAAAGCTGCGCGGGTGCGAAGCGACATCTTCTTTTTCTCAGGCATGGCAACCGGCTCGGCCTTAGCTACCGGGGCAGCCGAGACTTGAACCGGTGGTGGTGGCCAGGTGGTGGCGCCATCTTTGACCACGGTGACAGAGCGCATGATGACATCTTCAAAGTCAATTACTGCCTTGCCGTCTTTGGCAGGGGTTAGCAGCTTGAGAAGATTCACCAAATTCGTTCCATAGAGCTGGGAAGACTGGGCCGGTAGGCGAGAAGGCAGGTCGGTATAACCCAAGATGGTGACACCGTTAGCGGTGACAATCTTTTCTCCGGCAACCGAACCTGCAACGTTTCCACCCTGAGCTGCTGCCATATCAACAATTACGCTGCCTGGCTTCATAAGCGCAACATCCGAAGCTGTGATCAGCTTCGGAGCAGGGCGACCTGGAATCAAAGCTGTGGTGATGATGATGTCAACATCGGCTGCCTGCTCTGAGTAAATCTCAGCGGCTCTTTTGTCGTAGGCTGCGCCAGTTTCCTTGGCGTAGCCATCGCTTGATTCCATCTTCTCTTCAACTTCAACAGCTAGGTATTCCCCACCAATTGATTTGACCTGATCAGCTACCTCTGGTCTTGGATCAGTTGCCCGAACAATAGCTCCGAGGCTCGATGCCGATCCAATTGCTGCAAGGCCGGCTACCCCTGCTCCTGCTACCAAAACTTTGGCAGGAGCAACTTTTCCAGCTGCGGTGACTTGACCTGTGAAGAATCGTCCGAACTCGTGTGCTGCTTCAATAACCGCACGGTAACCTGCAATGTTTGCCATCGAGGAAAGCACATCCATAGACTGCGCACGAGAAATTCTTGGCACTGCGTCCATTGCAAGTGCGGTGACGCCCTGGGCGGCAAGTGCTTGAAGTAGTTCTGGCTTTAGGGCTGGGCTCAATACGCCAACCAGGGTCGCGCCTTTTTTCAATTTTTTGATCTCAGCATCAGCAGGAGCGCTGACGGTTAGAACGATGTCTGTTCCCCAAGTAGCATCTGCTGATCCGAGCTTTGCTCCGGCAGCTTCGTAAGCGGAGTCTGGAAAGGAAGCTTTTAGTCCTGCACCTTTTTCAACCAAGACTTCGTAGCCCAAGGAGATAATGACCTTGACTGTTTCAGGCGTTGCAGCAACCCGAGATTCGGCTTGCTGCTCTCTAACAACACCAATTAGTGACACGATGCTCCTTAGGTAGGTTCGCTCTATAACTTGGATCTGACTGGCAAGATTCCTCTAAAACTATCGCTATTTTTGGTGGTTTTTTCACCCCCAAGGGGCAAAGCCACAGGTGCAACACCTATGCCCCAAGTGCTACACTTACCCTATGCCAACCACCAGAGCAAGACACATGATCACCGAGACTGATCAGCTAGCTGAAGCCCTATCCCATGCCGAGAAGATATGGCCCGAGCTTGCCGGCCAGAGAACCCTGCTGCTTCGAAAGCTACTTGAAGTGGGAATCGAAACCGTTGAGCGCGAAAGCACCCAGAAGACCAAGGACAGATTGAACCAAATCCAAAAGCTGGCAGGTTCCATGGATGGAACCTGGCCTGCTAACTGGAAACAAGAGTTGGATCAAGATTGGCCGAAGTAGTAGTTCTTGATGCCAGTGCGCTGATAGCGCTGGCATCTTCAAAAGATGCCCACCACAAGTGGGCCCTTGAGATGTTTAGGGACACCGCAAGCTTTGATCTGCAAGTCACCGCACTTAGCCAAGCCGAAGCCATGGTTCATCCGGCAAGAAATGGCAAGCTCGATAAGTTTCAGAAACTGGTTAGCGGTTTGGGTGTTGAGGTCAGAGCAGTCGAAGGTGAGGATGCCGCAAAGCTTGCAGCCCTTCGAGCTAGCACATCACTCAAGATGCCGGATGTTTGTGTTTTGAACCAGGCGATAAAAGTCAAAGGCTCTATTGCAACTACCGACAAAGAGTTAGCGAAAGCTGCTAAGAGCAAAGGTGTTGGAGTTTTTGCGCCCCTTGGCTAAGAACTTGAATCGTCAATCTCACCCTGCTGCTCCATAATCGCCTGCAGGGTTTTTTCGGCTGCTACCGCCATCTCATAAGTTCTAGAAATTAGCTCCTCAGCGGACTGAGATGAAAGCAAGTCAACTTGATCAAGTGGTCCAACGGGCAAGATGCCAGCTAGCTGCCAACAAGATTCCATGGGGTCATCACTTAGAGCTGTGTCGGCACCAAACTGCAGATCACCAAACTCACTGACAAAAGCAAGAAGCTGCCTGACCTTGGTTTCTAGATGAACCCTTGCTGGCATAAGCGAGTCATCCCAGATCAGATCAGGTAAGAAGTCAACATCAGCAATCGGGTACGGATCATCCGGCAGCCAGGCGTTGACTCGAAAGCGAGATGAGCCAACCGATTGCAGTCCTAGAAAATCCTCCGTGGTTCCAATCTCGGATACCGAGGCCAGGGTGCCAATCTCCATCCGCTTTTCTCCCCCGCCAACTTCTTGGCCGCGCTCAATAAGCACCACCCCGAACTCCGGCTTATCTGAGGCAACCAAGTCCCCCAAAAGCTTTAGATACCTTGGCTCAAAGATGCGAAGCTGCAGTGGCATAGCTGGCAAAAGCACCGAACCCAGCGGGAACATAGGAATTACAGGCATTTAGTACTAACTCCAATGTTGGTCACAAAAGCTATCGTAAGCCTCAGGAATTCGGCCACTAACCCCGATATTCAAGGGATTCTTACCTCTCTATAGTGCGTATAAAGAGGTAAGAATTCATACCTCTTTTATCCAGCACTAAAACGGGAAGATATCGAGGACCCCCGCTAGCTCCATGGTGGCCAAAAGCATGAAGATTCCACCGATTCGGTAGACCCACTTGAAGCCAGGTCTTCTGATCCAGCGGATTTCTCCTTCATTGCCCTCTCGGCCAATCATGGCCAGGATGGCAATTCCAAGCATTGGAATTGGCAACAGAGCAAAGGACCAAAGGGCCAAATCAGGCGTTGATCCAAACCAACTGTTTACGATCGAGGTCGTCACCGACGCCACAATCAAAGCAAAGGCAAGTCCTGGGATACCGCTAGGCATAATGCGCCAGATCCAAGGGAAGTTTCTGAACTTGTGTGAGTAGAAGCCAATGATGGTCGGCAAGATAAACAGCGCGGATCCAACCCATACCTGCCAGACGTTACCCATCAAGGCAGCAGTCACAAACACGAACACACCTAGGCGGAAGCTAACCGAAATCCACTTCTGGTAAGGCTTCGGGTCATCAACATCGGTTGGGTGCAGGGTATCTAGCCTTGCTGGGAACCATCTTCCAACAAACTCTTCAAAGACCACGCGTAGTGTGATGGCAATCGCAATCGCGATTGCGAAATCATTCACGTGGTTGGCTACCGCCATGGTGGTTCCAGCAAGAGCTGGCAAGATGCTGATCATGGTTGCGGTCACCCAGCCACCGATGAACGGAAGCACAACTAGGTCAACTAGTCTCTCCCACCAATACTCTTCGCCTTCTTCAGGTTCCTTACGGAATGCTCTGAAGGCGTTAGCAAGCAGTGCTGGTCCGTAGCCCACGATGATCACACCAAGCAGCAATCTGACATCGTCCATGGACGATACCCCACCGTGCATAACAACGGTTCCAGCAACGAAGATTACTGTTCCAACCAGACCTGCGAAGGCATCGAAGATACCGATTACTGCAAGGACAATAAACCACTGCCACTGCGGTGTTAGCACCGCTCCCTCGTTCATCGAAACAGTCATAACTGAGATGGCAGCTGCCGCAATGGTCGGCAGAAGTCCCAGGGAACCAAAGGCTGCACGGAGGTATGCTCCGTCAACTGCGATCTTGGAGAACAGCGGTGAGAACTTGGCGGACTTGACCACGGTGGCGATCGAGAACTTGTCGCTGAAGCTCAGCCACTTGTTCTTCCAGATCTTCCACTGATCTCCACGGCCACGGCGACGGTTAGTAAAGCGCTCGTGCGCGGCGTCAATGGTTGCAATAGATCCACCCTGGTTACCCTGACCTCCGGAACCGGAAGAACCAGATCCACCGGAAGATCCTCCGCCGGCTGCCGCTCCTGCAGCACCCGCTGCTGCTGCAGCAGCTGCGGCTGCAGCAGCAATTGCACCGACGGCAGCTGCGGCATTACCGAGCGAGTCAGTTAGAGCAGCAACACCTTCAGGTGAGGAAAGCGGATCGAATGGAACTGGCGGTGCGTTATCGTCACCAGTTGCACCAATACCCGGAGTTACACCTGGATCGGATGGTGCAGCGCCCGGGTCACTAGGTGCTGCTGCTGGAGCTTCTTCTGCTGGAGCTTCTGGCTCAGCAGGTTCTTCAGGTGCAGCCGCAGGAGGTGGCAAACCAGGCTTCTTATCTGGTGCACCTGGCTTTTTTGGAGGAACTGGTTTGGTTGGAAGAAGTCCAGGTAGGGCAGTTGAGCTTGATGGAGCATTAACCACCGGTGCAGGCACTGAGTGTGAGCCAGATGCCATAACTCCAACACCAAGGCTGTTCACAGCGGCAACCTTAACGTCGTAGGTAGTACCGGCTGCTAGTTCAGTTATCTCGAAGATCCGGTCTGCAGAATTCTTGCAAACTTGCTGACCACCGACTGTTTCAAGAACACAGGCAATCTGGTTGTTAACCATGACTCGGTAGCCGAGGATCTGGTGACCACCATCAAACTTCGGTGCGGACCATCCAACTAGAACTTTCTTGTCGTTTGCGTTGACCGCGATTGCGGCCGGAACACCAGGGGTCGAGAATGACTGCTGCTCACCAATTGTGGTATTTACTGTGTCCTCGGAAGACAAATCTCTAGTCTTGGTCACCACCTTAAGGTGGTAGCCATCAGCAGGGGTGATAGTTGTCAGTGGAGGAGCACTGAATCTGCTGAACATTCTAAACATTCGTGGAGCAGGCGCCGCCATCTCGAAGCTGATGCTTGTCTGGGACTGTGTGCCAATCACCTCTGTCGGTGTTTTCGGCTCCGCACCACCAATTGGCCACACAAATACTTCGTAACTTGTGAAGGAGCTATCGAGGGCCACTGGGGCATTCCAGGTAAGGTTCAACTGAGATCCAGTTGGGCTTGCAGCCAAGTTTGTGACAGCTGAAACGCTTTCAGTCGGAATCATGTCAACAGAGTTCTGGGAGTAAGTTCCAAGCCCTGCCTCGTTGATGGCAGCCACCCTGACCTTGTAAGTCAACTCATTATCGAGGCCGTGGATGGTACACCTGATTGGCGCATTAGAAACAACACAGCCAGGGTTTACAAATCGGTCGGTAGTTCCAACGATTGTCGCCTCTAGTCGGTAGGCAGTAGGGTTCGAGCCTCCCAAGTAGCTAGGTGGGTTGAAGAGCGCTGTAATCGACTGGTTACCTGCTGAAACAGAGATGATGTGCGGAGCACCAGCATTGTCGGCAGCAACCCTAAACAGCTGGGTCACGGGTGCTGCAGGACGGAACCTTGTGTCTCCACCCTGGGTGGCAATGATCGAACAGATTCCTGCGCTAGTAAGACTCACAACACCAGACGCTGAGATTGAACATGCAACCGGGGTAACTGATCTATCCACAGCGTAGCTAACTGCCATTCCAGAGCTGGCTGTAGCGGTGAGCATGAAGGCAGGCTGTCCGAATCGACGGTCTGCAAGAGAACCGAAGGTGATGGTCTGGTTCCTGAATCCAACCTCAATCAAACGTGTAGTAGAAGCGCGCTCATACTCGTCAGATCCAACTTGGGTTGCCGTAATCTCACAGTTTCCAGAAGCGAGGAACTTGATCTTGTTGGGCTCATCCGCATCGAACTCACAGGCAAGTCCATCACCAATGGAGATCGAATATGTCACTGGCAACCCGGAGGACGCTGCGGCCAGTGGCACATGGAATCCGCCGGCAACCGGTAGTTCAGGCAGCGGTGATGTGAAGAAGACGCTCTGCTCGGCCTTGATAAAGGCCACGGTTTGTTCGGTGGAGATCGCCACTCGATAGTTTGTTGAAGTGGCCTTAGTTGCCATCACGCTACAAGTTCCGCTGCGGTCAGCTCGGAGCGTTGTACCAGAAACAATCTGACAGCCAGGGTTTGGCGAGCTTGACCCGGTGATTGTGTAAGTGACTGCGCCATCGCCCGATCCACCTCGGGTGAACAGATCCACTCTTCCGACTGTCACAGTTGTGGCATTAGCCATACGAAGCGAGGCCTGAGCAATCCTATTTACGGTGATCTGAACTTCCTCAGAGTCGACCTGCTTGAAGTTCGGATCACTTCCCTTGCGTGCGAATACGTAGCAGTCATTGCCAGCCCCCATGGTGACCAAAGTTCTACCAACTAGACGGCAATCGGCACCGGAAACAAAGAGTCTGACTGTTCCGCCACCAGAACCGCCGTCGTGCGTGATTAGCATGGTAGCTAGATAGTTGACGCTTGTGCCGCTAGTGATGGACAAGGTTGCCTGATCAGCCTTATCGATCTTGAGCAGCGCATTCTCAGTCCGGCCGTTGTAATAGGTGGTGTTTGGAACTGTGACGCTAATCGTGCAATCACCAACACCACGGATGGTTGCAACACCGGTTGTTGAGTTCACCTCACAAATACTCGAAGGGCTCGTAGTTGAGAAGGACGGAGTTCCAGGAGAGTCGGTTGAGAATATCTTGGAAACTGTTCCACCGGCTGAGTAGGTAGAAACTGGGTAGCTCAATGAGATATCGGCATTCTTTTTGAGGGTGAATCCGGTAGTTTCATCGACAGTTAGCGAGCCCGCGTTAAAGCGAAGCTTGTAGGTCTCACCCGGTGTACCGGTTGCGGTTAGACCACTAAATGTGACTATCCCTGCCGCTGAAGTAGCGGTAGTTCCAGCGGCGAGTGCTCCCCCGGCACCTGAGTAAATACTTGCTGTGACAACGGTGGAGTTATCCAACGTTGCCAAGTTTCCGTAGCGATCCAGCAACCTAAGCGCAGGCTGAGTAGTCAGCGCCTGGCCGGTTAGGTTGGCAGCAGGCGGTGTGGTGACAGATAGCGCTGATGGCTCGGCGTGTGTGAGCACCAAGGCACTAGAAGCAGGGCTGTCGTAATCGACTGAAGCGTCGTCAGGGTTCGCAGTAAACAACAGACGGTAGGTCACACCCGGTGTTCCAACCAAACGCAGGTTGGAGAATCTGACAACACCGGCCGAAGCTACGCTTCTGAGGATGGTACTGGTGGAGCTGTAGCTTTCGGTCTGGTCAGATCCATTGACAAATCTTGCTTGACCATCTCCCGCGGTGATGCTTACCCGGACAACAGTCGCCGAGTCATCCTCGGCTAAGTTTCCAGCGAAGTCACGAAGCTCAAGAACAGTCTCCCCGAGTAGATCGCCAGTTCTAAGCGCGGTTGGTTGCTGAGTAATCGCCAGGGTGTTGGCCATCGCGTTACTGACCGAGAAGTCAGCGGAGCTGATGCCAGTTAGAGCAGTGGAGGATGAGTTCAGACCGGTAAAGATCAATGTGTGCGCAAGTTTCGGCTGAGCTCCAAAGCTTAGGTCTGAGAAGCTCACCCGACCAGCAGTTGCAGTTAATGTCATGGTTCCAGATAGCACTCCACCAGAGACGCTCACGCTCACTCTCGAGGTGTCATCGCTTGAGGCACGGTTGCCGAAGCGGTCGCGAAGTTCAACAACCGGTGACACTGCCAGGGCAGCTCCAGTTCTTGCACCCACCGGCTGGGTAATCACAGCAAGCTGAGATGCGGCGGCGGCTCGCACCTTGAGCTCGCCTGCGTTAGCCGATACCAGTGATCTGCTGGTGAAGTTCAACACAACCCCTACACCTGGGTCGGCAATCATGTTCAGGCCTGTGAAAGTCGCGAGTCCGCCGGAGACCGACGCTGTAATCACAGACGGTGTGATGATGTCATCATCACTCAGCGTGGTTCGCGCAGTTGTGGTTGAAACAGTCACCTCACCCACGAAGTCAGTGACGCGGTTTCCGAAAAGGTCCTGGATCTCAATTACGGGCTGAACAGTTAGGTCATCTCCGGTGATTCCGGTGTCACAAACTCCAACAACTACTGAACCTGCGCAAGGCTGAGTCAAAATCCGAAGCTGGTAGGCATCCGCATGAGTCAGTGAGATACCGGCTGAGTCAGCGGATGTCAAAGTATTGCCGCGAACGGTAGTTGTGTAGCGCAGCACTTGTTCTGATCCAGGTACTGCAATCACCGCAAGGTTTGTGAAGGTTGCAATTCCGGAAGAGAACAGTGCGGTGTTCTTTGGTCTTGAAATTCCATCAACGACGACAACGTCAGTGACAACCGAACCACCACCGCGCTGTACAAAAGCGGAGACTGAATCGCCGGTGATTTCGGTTGCAAGGTTGCCATCGAAGTCAAGAAGGCGAACAACAGTCTGGGTGTGAAGCGGTGATCCGGTCTTGGTCAGAGCACCGGATGTTGTCAATGAACCAGGCTGAGTGGTGATCTCAATTGCGGTTGGGTCGGCGTGACGGATCTGGAACGTGTTGCTGACGGCGTCAACGAGGTTTGTTCCCGAGAACTTCAAGCGGTAGTCGCTACCAGGTCGGCCAATAACTGTTAGTGCGCTAAAGGTTGCAACACCAGAACTTGCGTTGACTTGGCCGCCGGTGATCCGATCCTTGACATCCGAAGTGGCAACCAAAGAAACCGACACGGATCTCGAGCTGTTGAGCACGACGTTATTGAAACGGTCCTGAACTTCAACAATCGGCTGAGTGGCAAGGGCAGTTCCAGTCTTGGTTAGCGCACCGCCGGATAGCGAAGCCGGTGCCTGGGTAATCGCGAGCTTGTAGGCGGCACCGTGCGTGACAGTCACACCAGTTTGAGTAGCTGAGGCAATACCTAATTCATCTACTGCCTCGAACTTCAGGCTGTAGTTCTGGCCAGCAGTTCCACCAAGACCCAAAGAGGTGAAGGTAGCCACACCGGCAACAGCCTGCTTTTCAAAACCGCCGCCGCCGAGGTCTCCACCGTCTGGGCTTGAAGCCACAATTACTAGACCCGCGTCATTACCGGTTTCAACAATGTTTCCGTAGCGGTCCAGAATTCTAATGATCGGCTGGTTGTTGGATGGGAAGGCTTCTCCCGCAACTCCACCGGAGGCGCCTCTGAATACGGACAGGCTAGCTGCCTCAGCATTTGTGACCTTTAGAACATTCGACTCGAGCGAATTAATGCCGTTGTAGCTAAAGGTCAGCTTGTAG
>JBIJAI010000007.1:0-41244 GCA_044345815.1 Rhodoluna sp.
ACTGCCCAGGCAAAAAGCCTGGGCAGTTTCTTTTTGACCACATTTTGGGCAAAACAAAAGGCGCCGGTTTCCCGACGCCTTTTGTTTTTTAGCTTTAGATCTGAGGCTTACTTGCCCTTGAACTCTGCAGCTGCGAATGCCTTGTCGTCCTCGGCGCTCTTCATACGAGCGATCGAGAAGATCATTAGGCCGAATAGACACTTCGCCAAGATGTCAGCGATGGTGTATCCGGTTTCGCGAAGAACAAAGCCCTGCTCGTCGAATCCAACAGAGTTCATGTTAGCGATGAACGCGATTGGGTAGACACCCCAGGTAGCAAGAAGAAGAAGACGTAGCTCCTTGATTCTTCTCTGAACCTGCTTGCTCTGCTTGGATAGGGACTTGCCTAGCTCAACGAACAAGATGTACAGGATGTACAGGAATGGGATTGTTGATAGTAGACCCCACATTGGTGCAGATAGGCCACCGATGTTTAGACCCGCGTCTCCTGGGTAACCAAGACCAATCATCAAGGCTGCAGCAGGCACTAGACGAACTAGTAGAGCAGTCTGAGCTGACTTAGCTAGAGCAAGAACCGCAATGGTCTCCACTAGTAGTAGAGGCACAGTTAGGAACCAGTCAACGTAGCGGTAGCCAACGTTAAATACAGCACCTTCTACGGCTTCTGGCCCAAAAGCGTCGTTGAAGCTGTCAAACATTCTGAAGTAGTGATAGGCAGCAATACCGGTCACTGATGCAGACACCAAGATCGCCATACGGTAGCGAGGCAGGACGCGCTCACGTGCGAATAGAAGGAAAATGGTGGTGAAAAGCATCGCCGCTATTCCTAGCGAGAAGCCGTTGTAAACTACGAGGTAACCTGAGTTACTTAGCATTATTTGTTGTTTCCTTTCAGCTGAGAGAGGCAAGCTGCCAAGGATCCATCGGGGACAAATTACATCGACGATGCTTCCTCGCATCACTTACACGTCTTTTAACCTAGCACCCGTTATCAGGCTTTTCTAAGGAAAGAACCCCGAATTTGCGCCAAATAAAGGCCTTTTGGGGGTCCGCTCGGGCGTGTCATCAGGGTATAACTAGAGCTAAACTGGGCCTAAAGGCGACAGCCCAACAGCTTTGGCCAGGTGGCAACAAGCAACCCTCGAAAGGAGTGTCTCAGATGTCCAGAATCAGCATCGTCCAGGCCGAAGTGGACCTAAGCACCCCGCTGGTTCTTGAATTCAACGAGATCACCTCTCTTATGGCAATCAGCGGAGTCGGAATCATCACCATCATGGTGCTCTCCGTTGTGGTTGCAGCTAAGGCGTTTTTCAACAAAAACGGCCAAGATCTGACACAAGATCACTTCACCAGGAGCTAAAGACAGCTACTGGCAGGGCTTTGCCAGGGTGCCCAGTTAGACTCGCTTAATGAGCATGTTGGCAACCAAATCCACCACCCACTTCAACCAAGTGTTGGCCCAAGTTAGAGATGCTGGACTTCTTTTAAAAAAACCGTCCTTTTATATAGGCCGCTTGATTGTTCTGACGATCGCTGCCGCGGGGTTTTGGACCTTGAGCGGCTACCTTGCCGCCTTGACCGAGCAGAACAAGCTCTGGCTAATTGCCGCCTTCGTCCTTGTTGCAGGACTTGGGGTCCTAAGTGCTCAGTATGGCTTTATTGCACACGAGGCATCCCACCGTCAGGTATTTAGAAATAACAAGGCCAATGACTGGATGGGTCTACTGCTAGCCAACCTGTTTGCTGGCCTGAGCTACGGGTTCTGGCTTCGCAAGCACAACAAACACCACCAGCGCCCTAACCAAATTGGCGAAGATCCGGATATCGCTATTCGTGTTTTGAGCTTCACAACCGAGTCCAAGGAATCAAAGCGCGGCATTGAGCGCTGGTTCTCAGACCGCCAGGGATACCTTTTTCCTCTGCTACTTCTATTCACCGGCTTTGACCTGTTGGTTGATTCATTTGCGGGCCTTGTCCGCAAGGACCGCAAGCTCTCGATCCGGCTACTCGAATTCTCGCTGATGATGATTCGTCAGCTCACCCCATACGTGGTCTTTGCAATCCTGTTTGGCCCGATCTGGGGTCTGGCGCTGTGGTTTGTAATGATGATGGCCTTTGGCTTTTTCATGGGGGCAGCCTTCGCTCCGAACCACAAAGGCATGCCCTTGGTTCCTAAAGAGGCCAAACTTGACTTCTTTTCTAGGCAGGTACTGACTTCAAGAAACATCCGAGGCTCCTGGCTCAAAGACAACCTAATGGGGGGTCTGAACTACCAGGTCGAGCACCACCTGTTTCCCTCGATGGCAAGGCCCAACCTTCGTAAGGCTCACGAAATCGTTGTTGAATATTGCCGCAAGCACGATGTCACTCTGGTTGAGATGAACCTATTGGCAAGTTATGCGGCAATCATGAAGCACCTAAACAAAGTGGGGCTTAGCAACAACGCCGATCCATTTGTTTGCCCCATGGTTGCCGAGCTTCGTCCAAGAAGCTGATAATTCCAGAGCTAGAACTAACTCTCTGGAACGCACTCCAAGGTGCAGTCAAGATCAGTATTGAGGAATCTCCAACTTTTCACCGGCTGATTGAGCTGATTGATGTGCAAAGACTCCCGGAGCTGTAAAGCGCGCTGCGTCGTAGACATTCATCGGAGCTTTTCTCTGCCCCACAGCATCCATAACGAAATCATCAACCATATACTGGTGCGAGCCTCCGTGGCCATTAGACAACCCCTGGAATTCCTTGGGCAACGAAGTCCTGTCGTGAACCCTGGCAAATCCTCCGTCCCAGAGGTTGGGGGAAACATAACCTGGATTCAAAGAGTGAGGATTCTCCACATCAGAAAAAGTACTGATCTGGTCTGTGACTATTTCAAATTGGCTCTTGGTCGACCAGGAAGCATAACCAACTTGCTGTTCGAAGGACCCTTCTGTTCCAAAGATACTCATTCGAACTGTTGGCTCTAACGGCGAGGTGCCAACCCGCCTTAACTCTGCAATTCGCAGCACCCCACCGTCACTGGTCTCAAATAGGGCCACTTGATTGCTCTGAGAGTTTTGCCACTTGCTCACTTTGGGGTCAAAGATTCCATCGTCGGCAGTGTCATTCATTCCGATGCAGGTCACAGATTTAGCCTGGGCACCAGTGACTGAAAGAACTGCGCTAACCGAATGGGTCGAATACAGCATCGGTGGAAAGCTGGCTGTTGATTTCCAGTCATCGCCACCGTTTGCAGCGTAAGCCTCACTAAATCCGTGGGACATGTCGTGAAGGTATTCGCCTTCGCCGTAGACAAACTTCCCAATCTGCCCATTCTGGAATTTATTGCGGGCAAAAACTACGGCCGGGTAGTAAAAGCTTGTTTCCGCCATGAAGTAAGTAAGTTTCGTGCTACTGGCCACCTTGACCAGCTCGCTAATCTCATCTTGAGTTATACCCATAGGCACGGCGGTGTAGACATGGCGCCCGTTTTTCATCGCCTCCAAGGCGATCTGGGCGTGAGTCCAGCGAGGTGTAAAGATTGCCACAGCGTCAAAGTCGCTTTTCCAGAATTCATCCAAACTCTCAAAGCTTTGCTTGATTGAGAATTCTTGAGACACTCGGTCTCGTCTTTCAGCGTTGGGTTCAACAAGGCAGACCTCATCGACAAATGGGTGCGCCTGAAACAGGTGGATAAAGGAGGAGGAGAACTGCCCGCCGCCGATAATGCCAACTCTTAACTTCTTCAATGTGAACTCCTTGATAGCCTCTGGCAAAATTCAAAACAGAATTTCACCTTACTTTTTTGGTGTATTTGAAACAGGTACTAAACGCTCTTGTCGGATTGCAAAATTACCCAACCCCCAGCTGGAACTAAAACTTTGGCGCCAGCTTGAATGCTGGAGCTAGAAATCATATCCAGTGAGTTCTTTTCTAGAACAACAAACCCTTCGTCTCTTGAGTGATTTAGTGCGAACAAGAATTCGTGGTTTGGGTTTTCTCGCATTGCCACTTCAATGTTGTTGCTCTTTTGCGAAGTAATGGGCATCAGATCGCAATCGAGCAGGACTTGCTTGAGCACTGCCTGCATCAGATTCCTATCTGGGCTGCAACTTAAAATCCAGGTTGTTGCATTAGGAAGGCTCAGCTTTGTCAGGGCTGATCTTCCCTCTAAGGCACTGGCTGAGAACTTTAGGAGTGCTTCCGCGCCCGGTTGGGTTTTGCTGAATTCTGCCCAACCTGTTGCACTGCCAACCTTCTTGCCAATACTGTCCACTAAGTCGATACTGTCTTGTGGATACAGTGGGTGCCATTCTTCGGTGTAGGACCCGAAAAGATCTCTCAATCCAGCTAGGTGCCCACCTTCTCGAACTCCTTCGTCATCGTCCACAGCCACGCTAAATGCGCCCATAAAGACGTTCACACCTGAGTCGATTGCAGCACGGATGTTCGAGATGGCGGCATCGCTAGCCAGGTAAAGGTTTGGAAAAACCACCAGTTGATAACCAGTGAGGTCTTGCTCTGGATGGACGAAATCTACCGAGTAGCCCATCTCAAAAAAGTGTCGATAGTAATCAAGTAGAAAAGTTCTTTGGCGCAGAAGAGTTGAGGGACGCGAGTCTAACTCCAGGCCCCACCAGCTGTTCCAGTCCAGCCCGATGGCAATCTTTGAAACTGTTCTTGCCCCAACCACGGCGTCAAGTTTTTTCAAGTTTGCCCCTAATTCGCAAACTTCCTGCCAAACTCTGGTGTCCTGCCCTGCGTGAGGGACCATTCCGGAGTGCCACTTCTCAGCACCCCGAACTGACGCTCGCCATTGAAAATGGAGAATGCCATCTGCACCGTGAGCCATTTGCTGGATAGACCATCGACTGTAGGAGCCGAAGGTCTTTGGGGCGTTGACTTGACGCCAGTTAATTGCCGATGGTGCTTGCTCCATGAGCAGCCATGGCTTGCCGACCTTAAGAGAGCGCATTAGATCGGCACCAAGCGAGCCTTCAATCTGGTGATCGGGGTCTGATGGGTCCGGATACCAGTCATCACTGACAATGTCGAGTTCCTTGGACCATTTCCAGTAATCAGCGTGCGGAAACAATCGCATGTAGTTTGTTGTGACTGGGATGTCTTTTGGAACTGCGTCTCGGATTACTCTGTACTCTGCTTGATAAAGCGCCAACATGGCGTCACTTGAAAACCTCTTGAAGTCCAGCTGCTGGGAAGGATTTGGGAAGTACGCGGTGGTGCGCGGAGGCATGACTTCGTCAAAACTTGAATACTGCTGTGACCAGAATCTGGTGCCCCAGCGCTCATTTAGTTTTTCGATTGTGCCAAATTTGTTCTTTAGCCATTTCCGAAACGCTGCTGCGCTCTCGTCTGAAAAACACTGAGGAGTGTGAGCTCCGAACTCGTTGCCAACATGCCACATCACAATTGCTTCGTGATTGGCGTATCGTTCGACAAGTTTTTTGGCAACGATCTGTGATTTTTCAATAAAGGTCTTTGATGAAGGAGAGTAGTGCTGCCTTGCACCCCAGGCCAGAGTCATTCCATCGGCTGTCACTGCGAGAGTGTCAGGGTAGTTATAGCCCAGCCAGGGTGGCGGCGAGGCAGTGGCGGTTGCCATATCTACTTTGATGCCGCCTTCTAGGCATAGATTCAGAATCTTGTCCAGCCACTCAAAGTTCCAGGTCTTCTCATCTGGCTGAATGATTGCCCAGGAGAAAACCCCCAGAGTCACCAGGTTCACGCCAGCCTTCTGCATCAGGGCTATGTCTTGCTCCCAAACGCTTTCTGACCACTGCTCGGGGTTCCAGTCTCCACCGAAGGCCATCGCTGGGAGTCGGGGAATTACGGGGGTAAAAACTGTGTCCAAATCACTCATGAATTCACCCTAAACCAGCGCCGATATGGGCACTCACCGCCCCAACGCTGGCAAAGCCCTGATCTGATTGATCTTTGAGGTGCTCCAGGCAGGGCAACTTGCCTGAAAAGCCCTCAAATACAAGGCCCCTTGGGGGCCTGGATAAATGTTACGAATTGGTAACGATGAATCTAACGATTTGAACTCGCAAAGCTAACAATTGCCTGATATCGACAGGCGAACTGAATTGGCGGTAGAAATCTCAACCATAATTGGCGAGAGACCATCAGGGGTTGAATCAAAACTTCTTTCTCCCAATGGGTATCAAAACCGTTCTTCTTTTGAAGGGCGAAAATTAATTTAGAGAGGAACGTAATGCGCTTAACAACAAAAGTTGTTGCAGTAGGCCTCGGACTAACCATGCTTCTGACTGGCTGTGCTCCTGCAGCCGACACAGGATCTGGGGCGTCTGATGAGGTCGCAAATCTAACCTGGATGACCCGCCCGGACAACCAAGCTGAAGCAGATGTTTATGCAGGCATTTCAGATCAGATCAATGCCAAGGGCATCGGTTTGAACTTGACTTACACAGCTGGAAACTCTGAAGGCTCTCCATACCAGGACAAGCTAAAGACTGACATTGCAGCAGGAACAGCACCAGACGTGTTCTGGATCCCAGGAACAGACCTAGCTGACTTTGCGAAAGCAGGTTTGATTCTAAACATCCGTGAAGAGGCAGCGAAGACTACTCACTCCGACGCAGACTTCTACGAAGGTCCAATGAAGGCCCTATCAGTAGACCCAGCAACCGGTCAGCCATCAGCGGACTTCCTATGGGGTCTGCCACGTGACATGTCTACCTTCGCTCTGTACATAAACCTTGACCTGATTCAGAAAGCTGGCGTGGAAGATCCTCGTGAGCTAGCTGCAGCTGGCAAGTGGGACTGGGACGCTTTCGAAGCTACTTCAAAGGCAATCACTGAGGTCGGCGATGGAGTCAAGGGCTTCGGAGCTGGTGGCTGGTGGGCTAACTGGGGTTACTTCGTACACTCAGCTGGTGGAGGCTTCTTCAACGAAGACCGCACCGCTTGTGCATTAGATTCCAATGAGTCAATTGCCGGTCTTACTTACATGAAAGACCTTTATGGCAAGGGCTATGGAGTTCCTTTCGGTGAAGACGCCGAACCTCCATTCAAGGCTGGAAAAGTTGGTATGTTCATCAACGGTCGCTGGGCAACCCCTGGCGCTCGCGAGATCACTGACTTCGCATGGGATGTTGTAGCTCTGCCTACCGGTGCTGTCGAAGGACGTAACTGGCAGTTCTGGGGTGCTTACGTTGTAAACGCCAAGACTGCAAACCCAGCAGCTGCATGGAAGCTAGTTCAGGAATTGACAAGCGTTGACGTTCAGGCCCAGATCTCTGAGCGTGGTGCTAACATTCCATCTCGCGTTTCTGCAGATGCTATTGAGAAGTTCCTAACATTCTCACCTCCTGCTAACAACCAGGCATTCGTAGACGGTATCTCCAACAACCCAGTTGCTGAGGGACCACTGTGGAACGGTAACTGGGTTGCCTTCGACAAGGCAGCCGGAGACGGTGTGACTGCCTTGTTCAACGGAAGCAGAACTATGGCTGACTTCAAGGCAAACATTTGCACTGAGGCGGCAGCCGCGTTCAACTAGTAACGCAAACAGTTAGAATATGAAAAATACATACGCCCAGGTAGAAATTACCTGGGCGTATGTATTACCGACAGGGCACCTATGAATTTTCTTGAAGCACTGAGAGAGCGCAGGCTCAGACAGAGTTGGCTTTCTCGCCAGCTCGATGGGTTGGCCCTTAAGTTCACGCCACTCGCTCAAGTGATACTGGCTGCCACATTTATTGGCTTATCTGTCGTGGCATTTTTCTCATCAGCCGCACTGTCCTGGCTAGCGATTCCGGTTGGAATCTGCGCTGCACTTCTCGCAGTTTTCCAATTGATTTCGGCACGCTTACTTCTAAAGAGAAGCTCAAGAGGCCGATCTATCGCAGTGATTGTCGACATTGTTTCTATAACGGTGCTGTCTTTCCTTGCTTTCCAGCTTTCGAACATGATTGCTCTGTTCAACGCGATGAGCCAGTCATTTTTTGACTCATTTACCGGATTGCTAGTTGTCTTGAGTGGTGTGGCCTGGTGGGTAGTTGCAGTTAGGGTTCGCAAACGAATTCTTGGAAGCGAAGATGAGATAGCGCCAAACGAAGCCGCGAATCGACAGCTAAAACTAATTGGCTGGTTCAAAATAGTTGGCCAAATCCTCGTAGTGATTGGATCAATAGTTTTTCTGATTCAATTCAATCCGTTGTGGATATTGTTCCTGGCCATTAGTTCTCTATTCGCCCCGAACCCACTAGCCCTGGTGGCTTTGCTGCTGGCTATATTCTCGGGGCTTCAGCTCCGAGCCCTGCTTTCGCCAAGCATGACGTTGGCACTGGACTCTTCGCAGTCCGAGGAAGAAAAGATTTCTGGGTGGCTGTTTGTGGCACCGAGCATTATTGGATTCCTGGCCTTTCTTGCTGGGCCACTGGCCTATTCATTCGTGATGTCCTTTTTCAAATGGGATGGCATCAACACACCTACGTTCATTGGGTTGGAAAACTACGCTGACACCCTTGGCCTAGAGATTGCCTCGACCCGGGCCGAGTTGTCTGTCGGATACTTTCAGATCGCCGAATTCTTTGGTGTGTCCCTCGGGGCCATGGACCCACTGTTTTGGCGCTCTCTGACCAACATTTTGATCTTCTTGCTTACCGCTGTGCCACTTTCTGTGATCCCAGCTTTGCTGCTGTCGACTTTGATTGAGCAAAGATTGCCGGGTTCAAAGGTGTTTCGAGCAGTTTTCTTTATCCCTAGCGTGGCGGGTGTGATTGGCGTCACATTGATCTGGAAACAGATGCTGAACTCAACGGTTGGATTCTTCAATTACGCAATTGGTGAAATCAACGCTTTCTTGAACTTTTTCTTACCTGGAGATCCGCTGCCTACTCGAGTTGAAATAGGTTGGCTTTCCTCCGAGCAATGGGCCCTGGCTGCAGTGGTCGTGGTTTTTGCTTGGTCTCAATTCGGTTTCAACACAGTCCTATACATTGCAGGTCTCCAGTCTGTTCCCAAGGAGCTCTATGAAGCTGCGGAGCTGGATGGTGCAAGTGCATTCCAACGTTTTTGGAATGTGACAATCCCTGCTCTTCGACCAACTACGTTCTTCGTGACTGCAACCACGGTTATTTTGGCCCTGCAGCTCTTTGACATTGTTTATGCGCTAAACCAGCCGAATGTGGTTGGTTTCCCAAGCAACGCTACGTTGACCCCGGTGGTTTATCTGTATCAGTTGGGATTCCAGCAGAACGATTTCGGCAAGGCTAGCGCTGTTGCCTGGTTGCTCTTTGCATTGATTTTTGTATTCACGCTTCTGCAGTTCAACCGCCAGCGGAAACAAACGGAGGGAAACTAAGTGGCCTCAAACAACAACATGGTCAAGTCAATCCCGAGCAGGATCGTGACGTATGTCATTTTGATTTCAACTGGGATCTTGATTCTGATCCCATTCCTGCTAGCCCTTTCAGGATCGCTCAAGACCGCCAGCGATGTGTTCACTTACCCTCCTAGATTCTTGCCCTACGCTCCAGAAACTGCATTGATAAACGATGTTGAGTATCCACTCTTCGAAGTTCCGGTTTCAGCAGATGAAACTAAGCAGTTGGCTCGAATTGAGCAGGGCGTGAGTGTCCGGTTGTGGCAACCTATAGCAGGCGGCGAGCAATTCTTGGCGCCAAAGTCTCAGCTCACTGAGACAGACGAGCTTTATTCCTTCGAGGGTGAGCAAGTTCCAGTGTTTGTCGACGCGGCGGGAAACAAATTTGCGGACGTCGGTAGTGCAATTGTTGGGGTTTATGCCGACCCTGCAAATCCAGATGCTGCGCCAGTGTATTTCCCAAGTGCCGATCTTGAGGTCGCCGAGAACGTAAGTGCTCAAGTCGGTAACTTTCAGGAAGTAGTTGAGCTAAACGGATTTGGTAGAGCTATAACTAACACTGTCTTGGTAACTATTCTGGTGGTCGGCGGTCAGCTTCTGACAAGTATTCTGGGCGGCTACGCATTCGCGAGGCTGAGGTTCCGAGGCCGGGACAAGCTCTTCCTGTTTTGGTTGGGGTCAATCATGGTCCCGTTTGTGGTTATCGTTATTCCGCTTTTCCAGCTGATTGTTGGAATCAACTGGGTGAACAATTTAGGTTCGTTGATCATACCTTTCGTATTCAGCGCCTATGGAACGTTTCTGATGAGGCAGTTCTTCATCTCCATCCCAGTGGAGCTAGAAGAGGCAGCGCGCATTGATGGCGCGAGTCGGTGGGCAATTCTGTGGAAGATTTTCGTACCACTCTCGATTCCTGCAATTGCAACACTGACCACCTTTGCATTTTTGTATGCGTGGAACTCGTTCCTCTGGCCGCTAATCGTCATTGACTCCGGCAATCAATCTGCTGCAGTTCTGGCGCCGACTCTTTCGGTCCTTGGTGGAAGAGGCGCAGACCAACCAAACCTAGTTTTGGCTGGCGTTATTCTCGCGATTTTGCCACCAATTTTGGTTTTCTTGTTTGCCCAAAGAGCTTTCGTTGAAAACGCTCAGAGCTCTGGCCTGAAAGGCTAGATTCTAGTTTTCGCCCTGGTGGGCCCAGCCTCTGGAGATTCGAACAGCACGTTGCCAGTTGATGTATTGCCACTGATCAAATGACTCAGGTGTGAATGTCCTATCCAACTGGAACACCGCGCGAAGCTCTGCCTTAGACGACCAGACTCCGCTTCCAATGCCTGCAAGAAATGCTGCACCTAGGCCGGTGGACTCTAAGTTCTTTCCTCTGACAACTGGAATTCCAAGACAGTTTGCTTGCAGCTGCATCAACAGATTGTTAGCTGCGGCACCTCCGTCCACGTTGAGACTCGAAAGCTTGGTGTCCGTGTCTTGAGAAATTGCATCAACCACGTCTTTGACTTGGAATGCAATCGCTTGCAAGGTGGCCCGGGCAAGGTGTGCTTTAGTGGCTCCGCGAGTAAGACCGAAAACTGTTCCCCTGGCGTAGGGGTCCCAGTGCGGTGCTCCTAGACCGGTTAGCGCGGGCACAAAAACCAGACCAGCAGTGTCTTCAACTGACAAGGCCAGTTCTTCAACCTCTGCTGCCGATTCGATAACCTCTAGCCCATCTCTGAGCCACTGCACGGCAGCCCCAGCTACAAACACCGACCCTTCAAGGGCATAACTGGTCTTTCCTGATGGCTCCATCCAGGCAATGGTTGTCAGTAGACCACGTGAACTCTTGACTCTCTTTGCACCGGTGTTGCTGAGAATGAAAGCTCCAGTTCCATAGGTGCACTTGTTTTGGCCAACGTCAAACGCTGCCTGGCCAAAGAGGGCGGCTTGCTGATCGCCGGCCACACCTGAGATTGGAATGGTTAGACCCAAAAAGGATTCGGGATCACTCATAGCAAGTGATCCATAGCTTGGCACTACCTCTGGCAGCGCACTCTTGGGAACCTGGAAAATCTCCAGCAACTCATCGTCCCAGGTGCAGGTGTCGATGTTTAGTAGCTGAGTTCTTGAAGCGTTGGATGCGTCGGTAATGTGCGAGACGCCACCGCTTATTCGTGAAATTAGATACGAATCAACGGTGCCGATAAAAACTTTGCCCGATTTCACGAGGTTCCAAACTTCAGGCTCTTGCCTTGCTAACCATAGAAATTTGCTGCTTGAGAAATAAGGATCCAGGTAGAGTCCTGTTTTTTCTAGGATCAAGTCTTCGAGTCCAGAGTTTCTCAGTTCTACAACCAGATTTGCAGTCCGTCGGTCCTGCCATACGATCGCCTTTCTAGGCGATGCCAAGCTCTGCTTATCCCAGAGCACTACAGTTTCACGCTGGTTGGTAATGCCTATAGCTGATGGCTTCTCAGGCGATGCTGCAATCGCATCTGAGGCTGATGCAAGCACTGCTTGCCAAATTTCTTCAGGGTCTTGTTCAACCCAACCTGATTTTGGGAAGTATTGGGGAAACTCGCGATAACCCTTCGCAAGGATGTCACCAGTTTCTGAGACAACCAGTGAAGTTACTCCTGTTGTCCCAGCGTCGATTGCCAGAATAGCCATGTATCAACGCTAGCAAACCATTTCCTCGTTTACCGATTCGTTACATAAGTTGTACTTGAACCGTTACTAGCACCTTGAATTTCCGTAACAATGAGCAAATAGCATTACCACATGCCCACCCCACTTCCCTCGGAACAATTCGACGTGGCCGTAGTCGGCGGTGGGATCAACGGAGCAGTCTCGGCTGCTGCGCTATCTGCCAGCGGTTACAAAGTTTTGCTGGTGGACAAACAAGACTTTGGTTCAGAAACCAGCAGTCAATCGAGCAACCTTATCTGGGGTGGAATTAAGTACCTTCAGACTTATGAGTTTCCTTTAGTTTTCAAGCTCTGTCGCGCTAGGTTTCGGCTCATGCGAAATTACCCCACCCGGGTAAGGTCCATTGGTTTCTTGGCTTCACTTGGGCCAACTGCCCCCTTCGGAAAACTTCTGGGTACAATCGGCACACTGGTCTACTGGGCTATTGGGCTATTCACCACCCCGCCACCCAAAACTTCTGGAGTAGCAAAAACGTTGGAACTTGAGCCAACTTTGGCACGCAATCAGCTCTCGGGCTCAGTTGTCTATTTTGATGGAATGCTGCCTGACAACGATTCGAGGTTTGTTTGGGATTTTGTAAACACCGCGAATGGACTTGGCGCAACTACTTTGAACTACGTTGAACTGGCAAGTGCAGAAAAAATCAAAGACGGATTTAGACTCTCACTCCAAGATAAAATCAGCAACGAGCAGCACTCAGTGTCTGCAAAGGTAGTGGTGAATGCCGCAGGACCGCATGTTAAATCAATCAACAATCTGCTGTCGGTGACGACAAAAAACCAACTTCTTTACTCCAAAGGCATCCACCTCGTCGTTAGACAACTTACCGATGACGATAAGGTCTTGGCATTTTGGGATGAGCAGGGACGCTTGTTCTACGTGATTCCAATGCACGATAGATCTGTGATCGGAACCACCGACACAAGGGTGGTTGATCCTTCCGAAGGTGTGACGGAGGAAGATAGGCAATTCGTACTCCGACAGATAAACAAATGCTTAGATCTCGAACAGCCCCTAACTGTCGATGACATAATCTCGGAGCGCTGTGGAGTGAGAGTTCTAGTAACAAACAACTCCGAGAAAGCTGCGAACCAGGATTGGCACAAGCTTTCGCGCAAACATTACGTCGAATCTAACCCAGACGGTGTGCTTTCAATCATGGGAGGCAAATTCACAGACTGCCTAAACGTTGGTGAAGAGATTCTGCAGAAGGTCAAGGGTTTTATTCCAGCACCTAGCAAAGCCGAAAAATGGGTCGGAGAAGATTCCATTGAAGGCCTAGGGGCCATCAAAGATCGAGCAGATGCAATCCTGGGGGAGAGTGCAAAGACGAAGCAGATTGCGCTTGAGCTGTGGCGTCGGCACGGGCAAAATTCGAACGAAATTCTTGATTTAATGGCTAACTCTCCTGGAGACCAGGATCCGGTTTTCGAGGGACTCGCAATAAGTTTTGCCGAGGTCAAATACATCTTAGAAAATGAGTCAATCAGAACTGCTAGCGACCTTCTCCGAAGGAGGCTTCCTATAGCCATGGTTCGAAGCCAAAAGCAGATCCAGGAGAACATTAGGCTTCAGCAGCTATTGACTGAAGCTGGGTTGGCCTGAGAGCCAGCTTGCGCTCAAAGCACTGTAAATCAGCAGTGGCACAAAACTACAATAGGAACCTAGGCGTAGTTTCAAAAGGCGAACCAGCAGTCATCAAAGAAGTTTTTGATCGGGCAGGGTGCCGACGAATTGAGAAGAGACGAAGTGACCTCAAAGCAAATCCTTGAGCTTTCATCTGACAGCGTCAGCTTCATATTAGATACATCTAATGGCACTCCAGAAATAGTTCATTGGGGTGAATCGCTGCACGAGTTTACGGACTCAATTGATTTTTCAAAAGCCAGCTCGCAGGCAGCGCCTCATGCAGATATTGACAAGCCTCTTAGAACTGGATTTTGGAGGGAGAGCTCCAGGGGGTTCTTTGGGCAACCGGCATTGCAGGGTCATCGCGAAGGTTCCCACTGGTCACCGAAGTTTGAGATCTCGAAAGTAGAGCAAGGCACGAAACACATTTTTATTTCGTGTCTTGATAAAGCCGCTGAACTTGAAGTTTCTGTTCATTTTGAGATGGATAGCCACGGAGTCTTGACAATTAATCAGTCAGTGAAAAATCTTGGAGCTGGCGTATTTGACGTTATTGGTCTTGATTCATTTATTCCGCTCCCAGATCGTGCCACCAAGTCTTTGGATTTCACCGGGCGTTGGGTAAATGAGAGACAACCACAGTCGAGGCAGATTCAAGTTGGTACATGGGTTCGAGAGAGTCGAGAAGGTCGAACCGGGCATGACAACACAATCGTCGAACTGGCAATGGACTCAGCTGCCGATTTTCAATCTGGTGAAGTTTGGGCTTTGGGACTTGCCTGGTCGGGAAATTCAAGACACGTCATCGAGCATCTTCCAACCGGTAGAAAGTCAATCGGCGCCGGAGAGCTGTTGTTGCCTGGCGAAGTTAGGTTGGATGCCGGAGAGTCCTACGACGCACCTCCAGTTGTTGCAACTTACTCGATGGATGGAATCGATGGAATTTCCGATCGGCTCTATCGGATGTTTAGAGCAAGGCCGAAGCACCCAACTAATCTCAGGCCAAGACCACTCACGCTAAACGTTTGGGAAGCTGTCTACTTCGACCACAACATCGAAAAGATCACTCAGTTGGCAGACGTAGCCAAAGAAGTTGGCGTTGAGCGGTTTGTGCTCGATGATGGCTGGTTCGGTTCCCGACGGAATGACAAGTCTGGATTAGGCGATTGGGTCGTTAGCAAGGATGCTTGGCCGAACGGCCTGAAACCGCTAGCTGAAATGCTTGCATCTAGAAACATAGAACTCGGCTTGTGGTTCGAAGGCGAAATGTTAAATCCAGATTCTGATTTGTTTCGCAACCATCCGGACTGGGTTCTTGGAATAGGTGACAGGCTTGCTCCTGAAGCTAGGAATCAGCAGGTTCTGAATCTTGCGCATCCAGACGCCTATCAACACATTCTTGAACAGGTAAGTACAGTTCTAGCTAGCTGCAACATTTCATACATTAAGTGGGATCACAACCGTGCTCTAGTTGATCCGGGATACCTCGGCAAAGCCGTTGTTAGGCAACAGACCAAAGCTATCTATCGCTTGTTCGACGAGCTCAAAGCTAGGTTCCCAAATCTTGAAATTGAATCATGCGCTTCCGGTGGCGGGCGAATTGATTTAGGTATGGCTGCGCACGTAGATAGATTCTGGACATCGGATAGTAACGATGCCCTTGATCGACAGCACATCCAGCGCTACACCCAAATAGCAATCCCACCTGAACTACTGGGATCCCACATTGGCCCAACAAAGTCCCACACCACTCAACGAGTGCACGACATTTCATTCCGTGCCATAACCGCTTTGTTTGGCCACGCTGGTATCGAATGGGACATTACTCAAGCCACCCAAGCTGAACTTGAACAGCTAAAAAACTGGGCAAATTACTACAAACAGAACAGAAATCTGATTCACTCTGGTCGAATTGTTCGATCTGGCCTAGAAAATCAGAGCTCATATCTGCACGGTATTGTTTCTCAAGACAAGTCCAAAGCAATTTTTGCTTATGTGGTTCTGAGTAGTTTGAGAGAAAGCAAGCCTTCGGCAATGCTATTTTCTGGTTTAGACCCCAAGAGGCTTTACGAAGTCAAAGTCGTGACCCCCGCTGGAGAACCTAAGTACCTGCAGAAAAGCGGTCCTGACTGGGTTGAGGGAGTGAGAATCTCGGGTGCGGCCTTGCGCAGTATGGGACTTCGCCCTCCGATTCTCCCGCCAGAAAGTGCAATCATTTTGGAGATTTCGGCAGTCTAAGTTACGCAAGCTCCCGAATACGGCATTAACCGGATCGATACGTTCGGTGTGAAGCTGAACGGACAAGGCGTTGGATTTGGGACGTTCAAGGTCACTTTGCGAGCTAAGGCGCTGGTCTAGAATAAATCAAGGTATCTAAAAACCCGACAAACCCAATTAGGAGACAAATGTCAACTTCTTCTGTAAAAAAGGCAGCTCTCGCGCTTGCGACCTCGGCTGCACTTGTATTCACACTCAGTGGTTGTGCAACTACCACAGCGCCTGAGGCAGCACCAGACGAGCTGCAGACCATCACTGCTGGCAAGCTAACCATCGGAACTGGACTTCCAGCTTACGAGCCATGGGTTGTTGGAGACGCTCCAGAATCTGGCGAAGGCTTCGAAGCCGCAGTAGCTTACGCAGTTGCAGCTGAACTTGGCTTTGCTGCAGAAGATGTTGTGTGGGTTCGCACAACTTTCGACGAAGCAATTGCTCCAGGAGCTAAGAACTTCGACTTCAACTTGCAGCAGTACTCAATTACAGATGAGCGCAAAGAAGCAGTTGACTTCTCATCTCCTTACTACTCAACAGCACAGACTGTAATCACCGTGGCAGGATCCAAAGCGGCTGAGGCTACATCACTTGCCGACCTAAAGGGTCTATTGATTGGTGCAGCAACTGGTACCACAAGCTTCTCTGCAATTGAGAACGTGATCGCGCCAACTGCTGGCGCTCAGGCGTTCAACTCGAACGACGACGCTAAGGCAGCCCTAGCTAACGGACAGGTTGACGCAATCGTTGTTGACCTACCAACAGCTTTCTACCTAACAGCTGTTGAGCTTGACGGAGGAAAAATCCTCGGTCAGCTTGCTGGAGCAGAAGCGGGAGACACCTTTGGTCTAGTACTAGACAAGGGATCACCTTTGACTGCAGCCGTATCGGCAGCAGTTGACGCTCTTCGCGCAAGCGGAAAGCTTGCTGAGCTAGAGACCACCTGGCTTGCAGACTTCGCAGGCGCACCAGTTCTAAAGTAAGTAAAACCTGAGAAAATAGGTGGGGCAGTAAATGCCCCACCTATTTCTATTTGGATCGAGCCATGGACCTAAACGAGCAAGAGCTCTCGCAAGCAGAGAAGGACCGCCGCGAGTATCGCAAGGCGCAGCGTAAGCGCTCGGTCTGGATTTCTCTTGCCAGCACCCTGGCATTTGCGGCGATTGTCTGGTTTGGTCTTATTGCAACTCCTGGTTGGGAAAGAGTTGAGCAATCATTCTTTAATTGGGAAGTGGCGGTAGCGAGCTTCCCGAGAGTGATTGACGGGCTGCTACTGAATCTTCGAGTGCTGGTTGCTGCTGCAATCCTGGTGGTTTTCTTTGGGTTGCTGCTTGCCATAATCCGAACTCTAAAGTCACCGGTGTTTTTCCCGCTGCGCATGCTCTCCAAGGGCTACGTCGACCTATTTAGAGGCCTGCCGCTCATCATTGTTTTGTACCTTGTTGGATTTGGAATACCTGGACTCCGACTTGAATTTCTTGGACGGATCCCTGCAGAAGTACTCGGCATTACCGCCCTGACAATTACTTACAGCGCTTACGTCTCTGAAGTGTTCAGGGCCGGTATTGAATCGGTTCACTCCTCACAACGACTGGCCGCTAGATCTTTGGGTCTTTCCTATTCCAAGTCAATGCGCTTGGTTGTCTTACCTCAAGCGGTTAGAAAAGTAGTCCCACCTTTGATGAACGATTTCATTGCTCTGCAGAAAGACGTTGGCCTTATTTCGGTTCTAGGGGCAATCGATGCAGTTCGAGGAGCTCAGATTGAAGTTGCGAAATTTGCCAACTTCACACCTTATGTGGTCGCCGGTCTTCTGTTTGTTTTACTTGCGATTCCAACCATTCGTTTGGCTGACAGGATCACAGCTCGCTTCACTGCTCGTGAGCAGCAGGGGGTCACGCTTTGATCGACTGGAATCGCCCAAGGCTGAAAGTTGTCGGACTAAAGAAGTTCTACGGCGACCGCAAGGTAATTAATGGAGTTGACCTTGAGGTGTTCCCTGGACAGATTGTTGCCTTGATTGGATCATCAGGCTCTGGAAAATCCACCCTCCTTCGTTGCGTCAATCAGATCGAAGATCTAACCGACGGGCAGATATTCCTAGACGGAGAGGAAGTGTCTGCGCCGGGTGTGAACCAGGATCTGATCAGAGCCCAGATTGGCCTGGTGTTTCAGTCCTTCAATCTCTTTACCCATCTGAGCATTATGAACAACATCACCCTTGCCCTTAGGCATGTAAAGAAGATGAATAAAGACGCTGCCAACAAGTTGGCGCAGAGCTGGCTGACCCGAATAGGCCTTGGGGACAGGGGAGATTCTTACCCGGACAAGATTTCCGGTGGACAGCAGCAACGAGCAGCCATCATTCGAGCGGTTGCAATGGAACCGAAAGTATTGCTGTTGGATGAGGTCACTAGCGCTCTAGATCCAGAGCTAGTCGGTGAAGTGCTTGATTTGATTCGCGAGCTCAAAGCAGGTGGAACCACAATCCTGATGGCAACCCACGAGCTTTCCTTCGCACGAGAAGTAGCCGACTGGGTGATCTTCCTTGAACAGGGAGAGATTTATGAGCAGGGTGAAGCCAAGGACTTCTTTGAAAAAGCGAGTAAGCCTCGGACCATTGAGTTCCTATCGAGAATGAGATCTCGCTAATTTGGTTGCAACGAGCTGGGACCCATTCCCAACCGAGCCCCTCTATGGACCAAACCTGATAATTTCTACATAACTCGGGTCTAAGCGAGGCAAGCAAACAATTAGCGGATAAAATTTCTACTGAAAGCCCGCCAGCTCTAAGGAGAAAACAACATGGCACAAAAAGAACAGAAGCCCCAGAAGAACAACAAGAAAGCCCCTGCAAAGAGCCTGAAAGAAAAGCGTCAGGATAAGCAGGCTAAGGCAGAAGGCAAGAAGCGGTCCCAGTAAAAACCCGGAGTCAACTAGCTCAGTCTCGTTGACTTAGTGCGTCTCGAAATAATCGACTGTTACTAGTTCATTCTTGAACTCTTCGGTCCAGCCCTTCATCGACTGTTGCTGAAACCCCAGTGCGGTGAGAACTTTTATTGAGGCCTTGTTTCGACTATCGCTTGCCGCGATGAACTTAGTGGCAACTTCAAAACCTAGCTCGTTCATAAGCCTCAAGGCAGCCTCCCTAGCAAACCCTTGACCTTGGTATTGCTTGGCAATTGTGAAACCAATTTCAAACCTAGATTTGTTTTCTTCGAGTGCGTGAAGAGCTAGGTCTCCTACAAGCTCACCGCTCATTAGATGATGAATGGCGAGTTGTAGCCACTGCCCTTTACTTGGAAGTTCAACTCCCACTTGTGATTCAATCAATTCGAGAGCCTGCTCTCTGGAATAGCTTGGGTCCCAACTCTGAAACCGAGCAATCTCTGGATCCTGCCGGTAGGCCAGGAATGACTCAAGATCGGGCATTGCCAGGGGCGCGATACTTAGTCGCTCAGTCAACAAGGGGTAAGGCATAGGTGAATTGTATTCCGTAAGGAAAATGCTAGAAAGCAACCAAGTTTTTGATTGCTTGAGAAGGTGTAATTTGTAGGCCCCGTCGGAATCGAACCGACGACCCACGGATTAAAAGTCCGTTGCTCTAACCAACTGAGCTAGAGGCCCTAGCGCTTACTAGTCTAGCGACTTAGCTAAGCCTCAGGTCGTGACTTGCGACCTGCTGCCCTTAGGTGAAGTGGGTTTGTGAAAGTGGATTGGACTTGGATTTTCTATCCGGCCACTCCACAATCAGCATTGCAATAACCATCAGGCCACCACCGAAAACTGTGCGAAGGGCAAGAGTTTCTTGACCTACGGCCACAGCAATTGCTGCAGCAAAAATCACTTCAGTGGTCAAGATGATTGCCACCCTCGAAGGATCCATGATTGATTGCGCCCAAGTCTGAACCAGGAATGCCATAGCGGTTGCAAACACGGCTGTGAAAACTACGACACCCCATACTGAGGCATTTGGCGGAGGCTGGTAGCCATCGGCAACTGCGCCCATCCAGCAAACCACAGCCCCAGCACCAAGCTGAATAACAGTCAGGGGATAGACATCCTTAGCAGTGCTCCAAAAACTCAGTCCAATGATGTGCAGGGCAAACAAAAGTGCGCAGGCAATCAACCAAAGCTGCCCCACGTCAACCGAGAAGCCGTTGAAGGAAATAAGTAGCAGCGCAACAAAGGCAGTAATTGTTCCAACAATTACTTTTCTTTCTACTTTTTTCCTAGAGATCAACCAAAACAGAATCGGAGTAAAGACAACATACAGCCCAGTTAGAAAGCCAGTGATGGCAGCTGTTGTTAGATCTAGTCCAATGGTCTGGGTGATATAGGCAAGCCCAAGAGCCGCTCCCAAAACTGAACCCCTGAAAAGCAACTGCTTGTTGATGGCAGTTAGCACCTGTGGCCTAATTGCAATCATCACCAGGGTTGCCAGGGTGAATCTGGTAGCAAGAAAGTCAAATACCGGCTGCTGGCTAATGGCATCTTTCATCAGCACAAACCCAGCACCCCAAGAGATGGTGACTCCGAATAGGGCAATAACAGCCCAGGTGGTTTTATTCATTGGACTACTTAACTTTTCTTTCGAGCTGATGGGCCAGCCATGTTTTTGACCATGGATGGAAAAACGAAGCCATGCATTGGCCAAACTGACCACCAATAAGCGTGGCCGAACAAACCTTTTGGAGCAAACAAAGCTCGCTGGGTGATGACAGTTCCAGTCCCAGCAGAATCTTTCTCAAGTGAGAACTCCAGCCAGGCAAGACCAGGCATTCTCATTTCTGCGCGCAAGCGCAGCAAGAACGGCCTGTTGATGGCTTCAACGCGCCAAAAATCTAAGGCCTCGCCTTCGATGAGGTGTTCGTCGTCGCGACGGCCTCGGCGAAGACCGACGCCGCCTACGAGTTTGTCCATGAGCCCGCGAAGTTCCCAAGCCCAAGTGGCTGTTGAGTAACCGTTTTTACCGCCAATAGCTTCTACCCGCTTCCATACGGTCTCTATCGAATCGTCAGAATGCAAGGTGCGGACGTCGGTATACAAAGTTCCGCCAGCCCAGTCAGGGTCGGTTGGAAGTGGATCAGAAGGGGTTCCAGGAACCGATGCGTTAGTCCAACGAGTTTCAACGTTGGCTTCCTTGATTCGAGTCAGAGCAAGCTCCACGGCTTTTTTGAAAGGAGTGAGGCCATCTTTGGAATCAGGGATTAGTTTTCTAATCGAATCGTCACGGGCAACAACTTCATTTTTTAGACTCTCGACCAATCTTCTTGCCAAGGTAATTGGAACGGGAGTTACAAGCCCCACCCAGCCGCTGGAAAGCTTGGGGGTAAGTACAGGAACCGGGATGATAATTCGCTTGCGAAGCCCTGCAGCTTCGGCGTACTTCATCATCATGTCGCGGTAGCTAAACACCTCTGGCCCACCGATGTCGTAGTCACCAGAAATGGATGGATCCAAAGCGGCTGCTCCAACTAGGTATCTAAGAACATCTCTTACGGCAATTGGTTGAATCTTTGTTTCAACCCATCTCGGCGTTGTCATGATTGGAAGGCGCTCGGTGAGGTAGCGAAGCATTTCAAAGGAAGCTGATCCACTTCCAATCACTACTCCGGCACGCAGCTCAATTGTTGGAATGCCACAGCTTCTAAGAATTGTTCCAGTGTCAGAACGCGACTGCAGGTGAGGCGATAGCAATTCGTTCTGAGCAATGATTCCACCCAGGTAAACAATTCTTTGGATGTTCGCCTTCTTAGCCGCCTCGCCAAATTTCTGGGCGATGTCTTTTTCTTCCTGCTCGAAGTTATCCTTACTCATCAGCGCGTGCAGTAAGTAGTAGGCAACATCGATGCCCTCGAGAGCTTTACCTAAGGCTTCAACGTCGTGAGCGTCACCCGATACGACCTCAACTCGGTCGATCCAAGGGTGGTCCTTGAGTCTTTCTGGCTTGCGAGCCAAAACTCTCACTCGATAGCCGTGGGCCAGTAGTTCCCGAATAAGCCGGCCGCCGATATAACCGGTGGCACCAGTGACTAAGCACTTGGCTGGTTTGCCATCTCGCCCAGTAAGGGTTGGAAGGTCATGGCTTACAGTTTCGATCATGTACTAACCCTACATTTACCGTTGGGTCAAAAAGATTGCCTTACTAGAGACGCTCTTCCAAGCTCTGTTGCTCAACAGCAACTAGTCTCGGTTTCTTACCCACGGTGGTTAGGTGCAAAACAATAAAGTCTCCAGGCTTTAGTGCTTTAGCTTCAAGGATGAGTTTTGCCAGTTTTGGTTCGGCGTAGCTGGCCAGAACTTGGGTGATTGTTGGCAAAGTTGGGCGATGGGTACACAGCACCGAAGAGCGAGCATCTGCAAAGAGTCTCTTGGCCACCTTGGCTGTGCGAGCTGGGCCTTTGACATTGCCCATTTCAGAAAGCTCTCCACGATCAATTACCTTGTAGCGGTGTGCCTTGGCGTAAGGAGTGATGGTGTCTTTACAGCGCTTCCAGGGGCTTGTGAACACTCGCTTTGGACCATATGCACTAAGCAATCGAACCAGTTCTTTGGCTTGTTTCTTGCCTTCTGGAAGAAGCGGCCGCCTGCCATCTTCTCCGACGTAGTCAGCACGTGGTGTGGCATGAGCGTGACGAATGATGATCAGCGGTTTGGTTTTTAGCATTCCATTGGAGCGAAGATCCAGAACCTCCTGGAGTAAATCTCGATCGTGCTGATAGCTGAGTTTGGAAAAAGCCTGATCGGCTTTTACCCAAACAACCTCAGAGACTTCTTCATCGGGCTTGAACTTGGATTTAGCTAGAGCTTTGTCTGTGACCTTGGTTGCCCAGTAGTGGACGGTTTTTGTCTTTGACTTATCAATTGGGTAAGAAACTGTCGACAGAGGGACACCAAGTTTTACCCTTAGGCCCGTTTCTTCCTTTACTTCTCTAACAGCTGCCTCTGCAAGCGTCTCGCCCGGATCAACTTTGCCTTTGGGAAATGTCCAATCCTGATAGCGTCCGCGATGGATGATTGCCACCAACAAGTCTTTGCCAACTTCTCGCCAGCAGACCGCTCCGGCGGCAAATATCTCCATAACTACTATTTACTTCTTGGTTCTGAAATAGAAAGCATCATGGTGTCTTGGAAATCTCTCAGGGCATTGCCTTCCGAATCGAATTGACTTCTGCGCCAGTTGCCGTTTTGCCCTAGGGCCCAAGCTGAAACCTGCTCGCTCATGGCTAGCTCAAACATTTCAGTAATGCTACGCACGTGATCTGGCTCGCTGAGTCGAACTAGAACTTCGACTCGACGGTCTAGGTTTCTATGCATCATGTCAGCGGATCCTAGGTACACCTTTGGATCTCCTCCGCCCAAGAAGCTAAAGATTCTGCTGTGTTCTAGGTAGCGACCCAGAATAGATCGAACTTGGATGGTTTCTGATAGTCCTGGCACCCCTGGCCTTAAAGCACACATTCCGCGAACCAAAATGTCAATTGGGACCCCGGCCTTGGAGGCGCGATAAAGAGAGTCAATGATTTCTTCGTCTACCAGGGCATTGACCTTCATGCTGATGCGAGCTTTCTTACCAGCTTTGTGTAGCTGAATTTCCTGCTCAATAAGATCGGTCAAGCCTTCTCGAACACCAACAGGAGAAACCAGCAGTGACTTGAAAGTAGCCTCTGGAGCGTAACCGGAAAGATGGTTGAAAAGCTTGGTTAGGTCCTCACCGACGGATTCTCTAGAGGTGAGTAGGCCGTAGTCTTCGTAGTACCTGGCTGTCTTCGGGTTGTAGTTTCCGGTTCCGATGTGGCAGTAGCGAACCAATGCGCCAGCCTCTTGGCGAATGACAAGCGCAAGCTTGCAATGGGTCTTTAGCCCAACAATTCCGTAGACCACGTGCACACCAGCTTGCTCGAGCTTTCTTGCCCAGGCGATGTTGTTTTGTTCATCGAAGCGCGCTTTGATTTCCACCAGTGCCAAAACTTGCTTGCCAGCCTGAGCTGCTTGAATAAGGGCGTCAACAATTGGCGAATCTCCCGAGGTTCGGTAGAGAGTTTGCTTGATTGCCAATACCTGCGGATCCTCGGCAGCCTGTTCTAGAAACTCCTGAACGCTGGTTGAGAAAGATTCGTAAGGGTGATGAACCAAAACCTCACGCTTTTTCAGCACGCCGAAAACATCGATTTCTTCTTCATCGCGTGGAAGGAGATATTTGTTTGTGACTACTGAATGCGGTGGGAAGCGAAGCTCAGGCCTAGGCAAAGATCCGATGTCGCTTAAACCAGTTAGGTCAAGCGGGGATGGCAAGGTGTAAACATCCTGAGTGGAGATATCGAGTTCTCGAATAAGCAGCTCAAGAACCTGCGGGTTCATATCATCTGCAACTTCAAGTCGCACCGGAGGACCAAACCTTCTTCGCAGCAATTCCTTTTCCAGTGCAAGAAGCAAGTTCTCGCCTTCGTCCTCATCAACTTCCAAGTCCTCATTTCTAGTGACTCGGAAGTTGTGATACTGCAGTACTGTCATGCCAGGAAATAGCAGACCTAAAAATTCCCCGATGATATCTTCCAGAGGAACGTAGCGAACCCCTTCATTTTTGTCCGGGTTAGGAATCAATACAAATCGAGGAAGAAGCGGCGGCACCTTCACGCGCGCGAAGTGCTCCTTCTCAGTGCCTGGATTTTGCAGCACAACTGCCAGATTCAAGGACAAGCCAGAAATGTATGGGAATGGGTGAGCAGGGTCAACGGCCAGTGGGGTCAAGACCGGGAAGATGTGAGACTGAAAGTAGTCCTGAAGAGAAAGCTTCTCGTCATCGCGCAGTTCATTCCATCGAACCAAGTTGATGCCGTGTTTTTCCAGCTCTGGTTCGATGACCTCAAGAAATAGTTTGGCATGAGCTAGTTGAAGCTCATGCGCTTCCTCAGAAATCTTTGTTAGCACTTCTTTGGGAGATAGTCCCGACGGGCTCTTTACGGCAAGGCCGGTAGCCAGACGTCTTTTTAGTCCTGCAACTCGAACCATAAAGAATTCATCCAAGTTCGAGGAGAAAATGCTTAGAAAGTTAACTCTTTCGAGCAGGTGCATCTTTGGATCTTGCGCCAGCTCCAAAACTCTCCGGTTGAAAGCTAGCCAGCTGAGTTCCCGATCCAAGAAACGGTCAGCGGATAACCCGTCCCGTGATACGGGAAGGGTGATTGCCATGGTTTCTTCGGACATAGGCTCAATATTGACACGCCTAGGGGTCGGAGCGGTTAACTTTTATTGAACTACAGGCTTGCTAGCTCTGAATCGCTTGGATTGAAGCGGTATCCGACGTTTCTGACGGTTCCAATCAGTGCCTCGAGGTCACCCAGTTTGGCCCGTAGTCTACGAATGTGGACATCCACTGTTCTTGTTCCACCGAAGTAGTCGTAGCCCCAAACTTCACTAAGCAACTGATCTCTTGAAAAAACTCTGCCTGGATGCTGAGCTAAAAACTTCAATAGTTCAAACTCTTTGTATGTGAGATCTAGCGGCCTACCGTGAATTTTTGCGGAATAACTCGCTTCGTCAATCACTACACCAGAAGCGTTGATGGTGTCGTTTTGTCCGATTTCTTTAGATCTACTAATTGCAAGCTTTACTCGAGTTTCGATTTCGGCTGGCCCAGCCGAATCCAGAATGATGTCATCGGCACCCCATTCTGAATTCAGTGCGGCTAGCCCACCTTCGGAAACAATCACAATAAGAGGTGCAGATAACCCAGTGGCGTTAAGTAGTTTTGCCATGGCCTTTGATGAGGCTAGGTCTTTTCTCGCGTCCAGGAAAACTAGGTCATGACCTGGGGCGTTAACCAAACTTGCCGGCTCGGCGGCGATGTAGCGGACTCTATGGCTAAGTAGTCCTAGGGCAGGAAGAACTTCTGATTCGGCCGAAGCCGTGAGAACCAGAAGCTGCGCCATGCTCTCTCCAAATCTTTGTGCCAAGTTTAGCCATAGCTGCGAGTCGCTAAGGCATGATTGAGTTATGAGCAAGCACTGGGGCCAGATAATCAGCATCTGGGTGATTGTTGCCGCATTGGCAATCTGGGCAATCGCTAGCCAGAGCCAGTCAACTGCCCCGGCTTGGTTTGGGACAATCCTTGCAGGTTCGGTGGCGCTGGTCTCGCTTTACCACTTGTTTAGAGCCCAGCCAGAAGGCATTGTCAGAAAGCTCGTTTACGTTGGTGGCGGCAGCTACCTGATCCTGGCAGTTGCCACCGCCTATGTGTTTCTAGCCAGTTAGACTTTATTCATGCTTGCACTAGAAATTTTCTTCACCGGCCTATTGGTTCTGGCATCTCTTGCCATTGGATCTATTTCAGCTCTGGTTTTGTATCGACTTTTCAAGGGTCAGAAATAGTTGTTTGTTTTACCAGAGGGTCTGCCGCTGGAGATAACTCCATTCGCATTCCTAGTAGGGAAGTGGTCCGGTTCCGGTCTCATCTCTTACCAAACCAAAACTTCGAAGATTGAGAAGCAGTTCAATCAGACAATTGAATTCAGTCATGACGACCAACCTTTCCTCAGCTACGAAGCTAAATCGCAGCTTGAAGACGGAACCTCCCTGCCAACCGAGATCGGGTTCTGGCGTTTAGCTAAATCCCCAGAGGGTTCAGATAGCGGCCCGGGTTTGCTGCCAGGGACTGGTGAAAAGCATCTTGCAAACCATGAGCAGCTAGAAACCTTGAGAAACAAGGACGGTGGCTTTGACATTGAAGCATCGATTCTTCACCCAAGCGGAGTCAGCGAGCTTTACATCGGTCAGATAAAGGGTGCACGTGTTGACCTATCAACGGATGCAGTAATGAGATCTTCGTCCGCCAAAGAGTATGTGGCAGCAACCAGAATGTTTGGGTTAGTTGACGGCAATCTGCTGTGGGCATGGGACATGGCAGCCCTCGGCAATCCACTTGCCTCTCATGCATCGGCGAAACTCGAAAGGGTTGAATAGGTGCTAGTTAAGGAGCACTTCGGGGATCCAATGATTGAGCAGCGAAAGCTCTCAGAGGGCGGGGCGCTTTGTCTACTAGATACCCAAGGCGTGATCTCAGTAAGCGGTGTTGATCGCCTAACTTGGCTTCATTCTCTGCTGAGTCAAAATCTAAAAGACTTGAGTGCTGGTGAATCCGCCGAAGCACTGCTGTTGGACCCGCAGGGTCGAATCGAGCAAGTTATCAAGATCATCGATGATGGGCAAACCAGCTGGCTAATGGTTGATAAAGAGAACACCGAATCACTTCTTTCGTGGCTACAAAAGATGGTGTTCCGCATGAAAGTTGAAATCACTGACCGGTCAGCTGAGTTTGCAACCGTAGGTGCAACCACCTTGAATCCAGAAATTAGTTTTGTCTCAAATGAACACCCTTTAATTTGGAAAGACCAGTGGCCAGGGGTTGTTGCCGGGGGCTTTCGCTATTCAACAAGGGCTGTGGACTACACCTGGTTTGAACATTTGGTGCAGATTGCTGATCTGGAAAAAGTGCTGGCGGGTAAAGCTCTAGCAGGAACCATGGCCGCCGATGGCCTTCGGGTTGCAGCTGGAAGACCTAAGGCAATCAATGAAGTTGATGAAAAATCACTTCCACACGAGCTTGATCTACTCTCAACAGCGGTCCACCTTTCGAAGGGTTGCTACCGCGGTCAAGAGTCCGTTGCAAAGGTTCATAACCTAGGCCATCCACCAAGAAGGCTTACCTTTTTACATTTAGATGGCTCGGAGCATGCACTTCCCGACGTGGGGGATGAGGTGCGGGTAGCTGGCGAGGACAAATCACGCGGCAAGATCACTTCTACTGCCCAGCACTTTGAAATGGGCCCAATTGCCTTGGCGGTCATCTCTAGGTCAGTTCCAGAAGACGCTGCCCTCGAGGTGGTTGGGAAGCACGGACTAATTGCCGCCACCCAGGAAGTTATTGTTCCTCAGTCAGCCGGTTCGGTTGCCAACATCCCCAAGCTTCCAAAGCTCAATCTTGGCGCGAAGGCGAAATAGCTTCGTAGCTTACGGTTATTTCGCCCAGCCTCCAACGCTTGGGGGAGTTCTCGATCGGCCAGCCAGCTTGGAGCATGCTCTTTGCAGCTTGAACAAATCGCTGAGCAGAACCAAATGCGCCAAAGCCCGCAGCTTTATCCCAGGCCTGATCTAGATCTTGAAGGTATCGGTGGATGTTGTTTCCAGGAGTGTTTTTGTGAATAAGGATCTTTGGTAATCGCTCTGCGACTTTAGATGGTTTATCAAGACCTTGGAGTCTAAGAGAAATTGTGAAAGAAATTGGCTGAGATTTATCAAGCGTTATCCAACTAGCTACTCTTCCAATTTCATCCGAGGTGCCTTCGATAATCAATCCGGTTTCGCTTAGGCGCGATTGCATGAGAGCCCAAGCAGACCTAACTTCAGATTCTGAATACTGGCGCAACACATTTAGAGCTCGAATCAAATCGACATCGCTTCGATCTGAAAACACCTTTGGAATTGGAACCTCAAAGCCGCCGTGCTCAAATGCCAGAAGGGAGTGCTCCAGTGCTTTGGCTTCGCTAACCCTGGCTGGATCGATCTCAATTCCAAGCACTCGAATACCTGGAGCAACTTTTTCAAGCCTTGCCAAAAGCTCCACTGCCGTGACAGGGGTCTTTCCATAACCCAGATCAACCGCAAGGGGACCTGCAAGCTTTCGAAGGAAGCTCAGCTGCGTTAGATACCTATCGATACGCCGAAGCCGGTTGGGGTTAGTAGTTCCGCGAGTTATTGCGCCGACTGGTTTTTTCAATGCCACCACTAAAAACTACCCTGCTGACTAAACTTGAGAGTATGACTAGCCAATACACCTTGATTTTGCTTCGACACGGAAATAGCTTGTGGAACCAACAGAACCTTTTTACCGGCTGGGTAGATGTCGATCTAAGCGATCAGGGTCGCCAGGAAGCAAAGCGTGCCGGAGAGCTTTTGGCAGAATCTGGCCTAAAGCCAGATCTTCTTTATACCTCTTTACTGAGGCGAGCAATCTCCACAGCTAACATCGCCCTTGATACCGCAGAGCGCAGCTGGATTGAAGTCAAAAGGTCTTGGCGCTTGAACGAGCGTCACTACGGAGCCCTGCAGGGCAAGGACAAGGCCCAGACCTTGGCGGAGTATGGACCGGAGCAGTTCCAGATTTGGCGCCGAAGCTTTGATGTTCCACCCCCACCGATTGATGACGCAGACAAGTATTCCCAGATCGGAGACGAACGTTATGCCGAGCTCGGCTCTGCAATTCCAAAGACCGAATGCCTAAAGGATGTGCTGGTTCGGATGATGCCACTTTGGGATCAAGTCAAGGCAGATCTAAAGTCCGGCCGCACAGTTTTGGTGACCGCTCACGGAAATTCACTTCGAGCACTGGTAAAGCACCTGGATGGAATTTCGGATGCGGACATCGCAGAACTGAATATCCCAACAGGCATGCCACTGGTTTACAAATTGAATGAGAATTTTGAACCGACCGTCAAAGGCGGTACATACCTAGATCCAGAAGCGGCTGCAGCTGGAGCTGCTGCGGTTGCAAGCCAGGGTAAGAAGTAAGTCTTACTCGGTCTCGTGCCACTCACCGGTGGTGAGGTAGCTTACCTTCGAAGAAATATCCACAACGTGATCGGCGAAGCGCTCGAAGTAGCGGCTTGCCAAAGTCACGTCAACGGTAAACATCGCGTTTTCTTTCCAGGTGTCTGAAAGAACAACGTCGAACACATTTCTGTGTAGCTCGTCAACTCTTTCATCCTCGGCCTGAATTGCTCGTGCCTGGTCTACGTCTGTGTTTCTAAGTACGCCGGCAACTTTCTTAGCAAGCTGAGCATCAAGAGCGCCCATCTCTTCAAAAGTGCTCCTCAGGGAATCAGGAACTGCTGAACCTGGAAAGCGGTAGCGAGCAATCGCAGCAATGTGTCCAGCAAGAGCACCCATGCGCTCTAGCGATGCGCTAATTCTTAGTGCTGAAACCAACACTCTTAGATCTCTTGCAACCGGGGACTGCTGGGCAAGGATTTTGATAACTAGTTCGTCTAGCGAAAGAGCTTTTTCTTCGTTTGCCTCAGAAAGGGCGATGGCTTCATCAGCCTTGGCAATGTCGTTGCCCAAGAAAGCACCGGAGGCTTTCTCCATGATGACGGAAACGGAGTCGGCCATTTCAATAAGGCGCTGCTGAACTTCTTGAAGCTCGCTTCTAAATACTTCCCTCACGGCTATGCCTTTCTAGCTTGTGGGCCCAACTCTCCCAGCCTTTGGTTAACGCAGGTCAAATAAACACCAAACCCTTGCCAAAATCGAGCTCGATTTGCCCAGTTTGGCTTCAAGGCCTGGCTTTTGAGCCATATTGTTAACCTTGTGAACAACTTCAGCCTAGCGGTTATCTTTCTCACCATCGCGGTGGCAGTTGTTGGCGCGGCCATAGCCGGCTTCGCCATTGGGCGCCGAGGCTTCCAAGTGGATGCCAATAGCGACCCGATTCCATTCCCGACTTTGGCCGCTGAGATCCTTGAGCTATTTGGTTCAGTAGGAATTCTCCTTGGGGTTTCTAACCAAGTTGTGCGCATGAATAACAGAGCAGAATCTTTTGGGCTTGTCACGCGCGGAATGCTGGTACAGCAGGATCTGATCGAACTTGCCCAGCGGGCAAGATCTTCGAAAGAAGTCGAATCCTTCGAAGGGGTTTTGCGTTTCGGCCTCGCCCAGGAAAAAATCTCAGTTTCGGCAAAGGCATCTTTAGTAGCCAACGATTATGTTGTCTTGGTCCTTGAGGATCGAACCAGAGATATTCGTCTAGACAAAACCCGCAGAGATTTCATCGAGAATATCTCTCACGAACTGAAGACTCCAATTGGTGCCATTGCGCTTTTGTCCGAGGCGATTGCGCAAGCTGGAGACGATCGAGCCACAATAGAGAAATTCGCCGGCAATCTGAACAAGGAAGCCAACCGCCTATCACTACTGGTCCAAGACATCATCGAGCTTTCAAGGCTTCAGTCAGAGGAAGTTCTTGCGGAGGCTGAGCTAGTTGATCTCAACAGCGTGGTTTCTGAAGCAGTTGATCGAAACGAGCAGCTGGCTGCCAAGCGAAGCATCAGACTGTTATCCGAAGAAGGAAAGGGTCCAGAGGTTTTTGGAAACAAGGAGATGTTAACTGCGGCGGTAAAGAACCTAATTGAAAACGCCGTGAACTATTCAGACCCTGGATCGCAAGTTGGAATTGGCTGCACAGTAAAGGGAGCCCTGGCCGAAATTGCAGTAACCGACTCCGGCGCTGGGATATCAGCCGAAAACCAAGAGCGAGTATTTGAGCGCTTCTATCGCATTGACCCGTCCAGATCCCGAGAAACTGGAGGCACTGGTTTAGGCCTAAGCATCGTCAAGCACGTAGCCAAGATTCACCGAGGCGATGTAAAGCTGTTTTCTCAATTGGGTGTTGGCTCCACCTTCACCATTCGAATTCCGCTGGCTACCGCCTCGGATCCAGTCACAGGCACCATCAAAGTAGTTCCGGAGGCAAGCTAATGACAAAGGTTTTGGTAGTTGAGGACGAGCAGTCCCTAAGAGAGCCACTAGTTTTCATGCTGGAAAAAGAAGGCTACGAAGTAGTTGAAGCTGAAAACGGGGAAGTTGCAATCCAAAAATTCCAAGCCGAAGGTGCTGATGTGATCCTGCTGGATCTGATGATGCCAAAACTAGATGGTAATCAGGTCTGCAAACAGATTCGATTGAGCTCGAATGTCCCAATCATCATGCTTACCGCTAAGGATTCAGAGGTTGACAAGGTTGTTGGCCTAGAGATCGGTGCTGACGATTACGTCACCAAGCCCTACTCAACAAGAGAGCTACTAGCCCGAATGAAGGCCGTTCTTCGAAGAAAAATCGAGCCTGCTATCGAAGCCGAGTCGGTGTTGGTTGCAGGCGAGCTCAAGCTCGACTCCGATCGCCACCAGGTGACTTTGGCTGGTAAGCCAATTGCATTTCCACTAAAAGAGTTTGAGCTTCTTGAGCTGCTCATGGAAAACGTAAATCGAGTTCTCACCCGCGGTCAGATTATCGATCGGGTATGGGGAGCAAATTATTACGGGGATACCAAGACTTTAGATGTTCACATCAAAAGGCTGCGGTCAAAAATCGAAGAGGATCCCGCAAGGCCTAAGTACATCCAGACCGTAAGGGGTCTGGGGTACAAGTTCGAAATCTAGTTAGTCGGCTCTGCTTCTTCTTCAGGGTTTGTAGTAGGTGCAACCTGCTGCTCAAGAATCTGAATTAAAGCTCTGTACTCAGCCAAAGTTCCATCCAGCACCGGAACTTTCATCTCGGCGTTGACGGTATCTGATTCTAAGAAGTAAAACAGTGCAGTCTGTCCTGGAACTTCAACTACCGGCATTGATATGGCTGGGTTGCCGTTATAACCGAAGTCAAGTTTTGCTCCGGGGGCAACTTCTACAAAATAATCAGTCTTGGCCTGGGAGTTTGGATCAACATACTGGATCTTCACAACTTTGGCTTCGGCAGCTTGGTTCACGAGTGACCCGATTAGGAAACCTCGTCCTGAATCGGAAACTAGGTAGATAAAGTTGCGTGCTTTTACATTTTCGAGATTTACTTGCTGACCGTCGCTTGGAGAGTATGGCTGCAGGGAGGCAACATTGCCTGAGAGGCTACAAGCGCTGGTTGATAGGGCGAGGGTAGCGATCAGAGCTGTGGCAGCTAAACGGCGTACAAACAAGGGTTCCTCCTGTGGTTTCTGCCAGTTTATCGCACTATTAAATGGCATCAGCTGTGGTAAAATAGTGGTTTCTGAAGGGAATCCAACACATGAAGTTTGAGGTTGGCGAAACCGTTGTCTATCCACACCACGGCGCAGCAAAGATCGTTGAGGTCAAGAACCGCAACGTACGCGGTGAGACTCAGAAGTATTTGCAGCTAAAGGTAGCCCAGGGCGATCTGACCATTTGGGTGCCAGCTGCCAACGTTGAGATGGTTGGAGTTCGAGACGTTATCGACCGTAAGGGTGTCCAACAGGTCTTTGATGTTCTAAGAGCAGAATTCATTGAAGAGCCAACCAACTGGTCCAGAAGATACAAAGCCAATCTTGAAAAACTAGCCTCTGGAGACGTAGTAAAGGTCTCTGAGGTAGTTAGGGATCTTTGGAGAAGAGATCAGGACCGTGGCCTTTCAGCCGGAGAAAAGCGCATGCTTGCTAAAGCCCGTCAGATTTTGGTTTCAGAGCTAGCCCTTGCTAAAAAAACCGACGAGGAAAAAGCCTCGGCGCTGCTTGACCAAGTTCTGGCCTCCTAGGAAAGACAAAAAGCTATGACCCCTCGCGCAGTGGCGGTGGTGCTACTGGCAGCAGGTCGGGGAGAGCGCTTAGGAGCCAATCAACCCAAAGCCTTCGTTGAGCTTGCAGGAAAATCCCTACTAGAGCACTCCATCTATCGAGCACTTGCCACCAAGAACTTACGCCAGCTGATTATCGCAGTTCCTGAATCACACCTTACTCAAATTCTTGAGCTAGAAAACCAACTTGATTCGCAGGGTGTTGACATTCGAGTTGTGGTGGGGGGAGCAACCAGGCAGCAATCAGTTTCGGAAGCGCTCGCGGTCTTAGCTGGAGGCATCGACATTGTTTTAGTTCACGACTCCGCGAGAGCATTAACCTCAACTGATTTATTCAACAGAGTTTCTGATGCAGTTTTTGAAAACCAAATTGGTGTCATACCCGCGTTGCCAGTTGCAGACACAATCAAAAAGTATCGCGGTGATTTAGTTGAGGAAACTGTTGATCGAGCCGAATTGATTAGAGCTCAAACTCCGCAAGGATTCCCAACTGAGCTTTTAGTTAAGGCGCACGTTGCCGCTCAAGCTGATTTCACTGACGATGCAAGTTTGGTCCAAGCCTTCGGCGGCACTGTGATGATGGTTGCCGGTGAAGAGGTGGCGATGAAAATCACAACCGCTGAAGACTTAGAAACCGCTCAAGGATATCTTCTCTCAGGTGCTCGAACTGGAATCGGATCAGATGCTCACAGATTCACTAGCGACCCAGGTAAAACTTTGTGGCTTGGCTGCCTGGAGTGGGAAGGCCACCGAGGACTTGAAGGCCACAGCGATGGTGACGTAATCGCGCACTCGATTGTCGATGCACTGCTAGCTGCAGCAGGACTTGGGGATATCGGTTCCAACTTCGGTACTGACAGAGAAGAGTTTGCAGGTGCGTCAGGTGAGGTATTCCTTCGAGGAACACTTGAGCTACTGACCAAGGCAGGGCTTGAGCCGGTTAATGTCTCGGTTCAGCTAATTGGCAATGAGCCAAAGCTTTCTCCAAGACGACTCGAGCTTGAATCTCACCTCGGTTCAATAATTGGCGCACCAGTTAGCGTTTCTGCCACAACCACAGATGGACTTGGCTTTTTAGGAAGCGACGAAGGCCTCGCGGCTATCGCAACCAGTTTGGTTCGAAAGGTAGGCTTTAGCTCGTGACCCTGCACCTTTTTGACTCCCGAAGCCAGTCCCTTAGGGAATTCAATCCAATAAACAAAGGTGAGGTAGGAATCTACCTGTGCGGTCCAACCGTTCAGGCCGCTCCGCACCTAGGTCACCTTCGTTCCGCTTTGGTTTATGACCAGCTTCGTCGCTGGCTAGAAGCAAGTGGCCTAAAAGTTGCCTTGATTAGAAACGTCACAGACATCGACGACAAGGTTTTGGAAAATTCCAAGAAAGAAAATCTCAACTGGTGGGAACTTGCCTTCAAGTATGAGCAACTCTTTGCTGATTCTTATCGCAGGCTAGACATCGGACCTGCAACCTATGAACCTCGCGCCACCGCAAACATCATCGAGATGATTGAGCTAATCCAGCTGCTAATTGACAAGGGTCACGCCTATCAGGTCGAGGGATCAGCTGATGTCTATTTCAGTGCAGCTAGCTGGAAAGACTATGGCGAGCTAACTAACCAGAAACTAGATGAACTAATTGATGATTCCGAAGCACAAGCTCGCGGCAAGAAAGACCCGAGAGATTTTGCGCTGTGGAAATCTCACAAGGATTCAGAGCCTAAAGACGCTGCCTGGAATTCACCGTTTGGACTTGGTAGACCTGGCTGGCACATCGAGTGCTCAGCAATGAGCGTGAAGTACCTCGGTACAAAGTTTGACATCCACGGCGGCGGCCTAGACCTTAGATTTCCACACCACGAGAATGAACTAGCGCAGTCCCGCGCTGCTGGAGCTGAGTTTGCAAACTTCTGGCTCCACAACGGACTGGTGAATGTCAACGGACAAAAAATGAGTAAGTCCCTCGGTAATTCAATTCTGGTTAGCGATGTCCTGACAGACTCAAATGCTCTTGCCCTTCGTTACTACCTAGGATCAGCTCAGTACCGATCTGTGCTGGATTACAACGAAGGCGTCCTAGATGAAGCCGAAGCAGCCCTTGAGCGCATCGGTACCTTCCTGGCCAGAGCTGCTCGCGCACTGAGCGAAACGGGAATTGCAAAGCCGGACTCTTCAAAGCCAGCATTTCCTGAGAAGTTCACTAAGGCCATGAACGAAGATCTGAATATTCCAGCAGCCCTTGCTGTTTTGCACGAGAGCGTGCGAGAGGGCAACGCCAGCCTTGATAGCTCATTGATGGACCAGCTCGCCCGCAACTATGCTGAGGTGTTGGCAATGGTTGATGTGTTGAACATCAATCCAGCGGCTAAGTTCTGGCAAGGTTCAGGCTCACAAGCTGCAATGAGTGCACTGGATGGCCTGGTCCAATCTCTAATCGAACAGCGGAATCTAGCAAGAGACAGTAAAGATTTTGAAACATCTGATCGCATCCGCGATCAGCTAAAAGCAGTTGGTGTAGTTCTTGAAGACTCGGCCGGCTCGACAAATTGGAGCCTAGGTGCCTAGCAAACCAACTCGACCAGGAGCCGCAAAGGGCAAAAAGGGACCAAACGTAGGCACCGGTGGCCACGGTCGCAAAAGATTAGAAGGCAAGGGCCCAACTCCTAAAGCTGAAGACCGCAAGGGACACAAAGCTTTTCGTGCCAAGAAATCTGCCGACAAAAAGAAAGCTTCCGGCGTAAGAGTTTCCCGTAAGGGAGAATTTGTTGCATCGGGACCAAAAACTGCCGGTGTTGCAGGTGCTGCTGCAAGAAAAGGCAAAAGAATCACCAAAGCCTCAGATAACTTTGAGGTTCTCTCAGGCAGAAACTCAGTAGTTGAAGCTTTGCGTGCGAAGGTGCCGGCAACAGCTTTGTATCTGGCATCTCGAATTGAAATGGATGATCGCGTCAAAGAGGCAATCACCTTGGCCAACTTGCGCAAGATTCCAATCAGTGAAGTTACTCGTCCAGAAATTGATCGCCTAACCGGTTTTGATTCAGTTCACCAGGGAGTGGCACTACAAGTTCCTCCATATAACTACTCACACCCAATGGAGCTGTTAGACAAAGTGTTAGCTCGAGGCGCGACCCCACTATTTGTAGCACTAGATGGAATCACTGACCCTAGAAACTTAGGTGCAATCATTCGATCAGTTGCCGCCTTTGGTGGTCACGGCATCATCCTTCCGCAGCGTCGCTCAACGGGAGTCACTGCTGCCGCTTGGAAGACATCAGCAGGAGCTGCTGCCAGGGTTCCGGTTGCTCTAGCTGGAAACTTGAATGCAACCTTAAAGGAATTCAAGAAAAAGAAGTTGTTTGTTGTGGGGCTTGATGGTGATGGCGATATGTCACTACCAAAGTTCAACCTATCGAACGAGGGGTTGGTTCTAGTAATTGGTTCCGAAGGTAAAGGCCTATCAAGACTGGTTCAGGAAAACTGCGACACAGTCTTGTCTATCCCGATCGCTAAAGAAACTGAATCCTTGAACGCTGGAATTGCGGCATCGGTGGCTCTGTACGAGATCTCAAAGTCCCGTCCAAAGCTTTAGACCTTATCGCGCCAGTCGCCTTCCTCTTCCTCATCAACTTCAATATTTCCTGAGGGAATTGCAGTTGGCAGAGAAATCGCCTCAGTCATGGTGCCAATGAAGGCTTCTTCATCCCTGCGATGAGCAAGTACGTTCTCCACGTATGAGTTAACGGCTTCGGTGAGCGGTACACCCTGTTGTGCCTCTTCGGCTAGTTTCCGGCGGTGCTCAAGGACTTGATGAAACACCTCGGCTGGCTCTAGCTTGCCTGAATATTCGCGCGGAATGGCCTTCACAACCGGCTCAAACACTTCACTTAGCCAGCGGTGCGCCATAACTTCCTCATCACCGTCGGCATCAAATTTCACCCTGAAAGCATCAAGATCATTTAACAAGCGCCTAGCTTGGTTTTCTTCAACGTCTAGTCCAGTCAGACGAATTAGTCGTCGGGTATGGTGACCTGCATCAACAACTTTTGGCTGAATCTTTACGCTTCGTCCATTTTCTTCAGTTTTGATCATGAGCTCTTCGATATCGAAACCTAATTCGTTTAGTCGCTCAACTCGCTGCGTGATTCTCCAGCGCTCGTCCTTACTGAAAACTTCTGCAGCGGTAAGTTCCACCCAGAGTTCTTTGTACTTTTTCACAATTCGCTCGCTTGTGGCATTTGGATCAACTCCAGGCATCGCTCTGCCGCTGGCCACCAAGTCCATCAACTCACCGGCGATGTTCACGCGAGCAATCTCAAGATCGTTTTCTCTCTGGCCGTTTGAAAGCCCTGAGTCATAAAGCTGACCGGTTTCAGCATCGACCAGGTACGCGGCGAACGAACCTGCATCTCTTCGGAAGAGAGTGTTTGAAAGTGAAACGTCCCCCCAGAAAAAACCTGCGATGTGAAGACGAACCAACAACAAAGCCAAGGCGTCCACGAGTCTGGTTGCCGTATCCGGCCTTAGGCCCTGCGACCACATCGCGCGATAGGGAAGCGAGAACTTCAGATGACGGGTGATGAGAACTGCAGGGAGCTCGTTACCATCGTCATCTTTACGATTTTTGATAATGGCGAATGGTTCAACGCATGGTGCATCAAGTTTCTGCAAGTTCTTGAGCATTTCATACTCACGAACTGCCAAATCCGGCAGGGTCTCTTTGATCGCGATGACGTGATTACTTAGGTGCGCGAAGCGAACAGTGTGCCTAGATAGACCCTTGGGCAGGGCTGCGATGTTCTCCGCCGGCCACTGCTCCAACGGCAAATGCCACGGTAAATCCAGCAGTGCTGGATCGACCGTGGCAGCCGTTATGTCTAATGCTTGGGACATTGAGTTAGTTCAGGCGCTCTCCGGTTACAACATCGAAGAGGTGCATGATGCCGCCCTCAGGCTTTAGGAAGACAGTTTCTCCCTTGTGTGGGTGGTCACGGCCGTCAACTCGGGAAACAAGCTCGGTATGTGCTCCATCAAGTTTTGCCGATCCGTAAAGGAATCCATCGGAACCAAGTTCCTCAACAACGTCGACTTCAACTGAGATTCCGTCGCTCTTGGAAACAGTTAGGTTCTCAGGTCGAACTCCCAGAGTCACTTGCTTTGCGGTTGTCTTGGCAAGTACTGACTTGTCGATCTTGACTACGGTGTTGCCGAACTGAACGCCACCATCAACGATTGGTAGCTGAAGTAGGTTCATGGCTGGAGAGCCAATAAATCCTGCAACGAATACGTTCTTCGGGGTTTCGTAAAGCTCTCTAGGGGTGGCAACTTGCTGAAGCACGCCATCCTTCAAAACAGCTACGCGGTCACCCATGGTCATAGCTTCAACCTGGTCGTGAGTCACGTACACGGTTGTAACTCCTAGGCGACGCTGAAGCGAAGCAATCTGAGTACGGGTCTGAACTCTTAGCTTGGCATCCAAGTTTGATAGTGGCTCATCCATTAGGAACACCTGAGGCTTACGAACAATCGCGCGACCCATGGCAACGCGCTGGCGCTGACCACCAGAAAGTGCCTTTGGCTTGCGGTTTAGGTATGGCTCAAGATCAAGCAGCTTGGCTGCATCAAGAACGCGCGCTGCGCGCTCTTCTTTTGCAACGCCCGCAATCTTTAGTGCGAAACCCATGTTCTCTGCAACTGTCATGTGTGGGTAGAGAGCATAGTTCTGGAACACCATTGCGATGTCGCGATCTTTTGGTGGGATGTTGGTGACGTCGCGGTCACCAATCAGGATCTTTCCACCATTAACTTCTTCAAGCCCTGCAAGCATTCGCAAGGTGGTGGATTTTCCGCAACCAGAGGGACCAACTAGCACTAGGAATTCGCCGTCGGCGATCTCTAGATCAATTGCGTCAACCGCTGGAATGGTGCCACCCGGATAGGTTCGGGTTGCTTTCTGGAACTTAACTGATGCCATGATGTTTCTCCTTCACCGGCAGGTACGTGCCGGACGATCCTTAGTGAATTCGCTCAACAGAGGTACTGCTGAGTGTTTCTATTATCCCACCGCTTTAGGCCCGAAACGTAGGGCTTTCGGGGGTGGGGTCTAAAACCTGTTGTAAACTGCCCAAATGACCTCAAACACCCCAAGACCAACCAGATCAGAGCAGCGCGAAGCTGCCCGTGCCAAGGCCAAGGCCCTCAGAGAGCAGCAGCAGAAGGGGGACAAGCGCAAGCGCGCGCTTATCCAACTTGGAATCGCTGCTTCGGTGATTGTGGCCGTGGGAGCGGTCGCACTAACAATCTTTAGCGCCAGCACCCAGTCCACTGCTGTTCCAACCAACGCGACCTTCAATGACGGAGTCAAGGTTGGAACCGACCTTAAGGTATTCACTCCAGAATTCACCCCCACCCCTGCTGCAGGAGAGACTCCTGTTGAGATCATCATTTATGTTGACTACCAGTGCCCGATTTGCGCTGTGTTTGAGCTTCCAAACAGTGAACAGATCAAAAACTGGGTTGCTTCAGGCATGGCCACTGTTGAAATGCACACACTGTCCTTCTTGGATGGCCGAGGATCACCAAACGCATTCTCATCCCGAGCTGCCAACGCATCGATGTGTGTCTCTGAGCACTCACCAGATAACTTCTTCGAGTACAACACCAGAATCTTTAAGTCTCAGCCCACCGAAGGCGCTCCTGGACCTGAGAACGCCGAACTGATTAGCTTTGCCGAGGAAGTCGGCGCCACCAACATGGAGCAAATCTCCAGCTGCATTAACGAGAAATCGTTTGGCAACTGGATCAAGGACGCCACCGAGCGAGCACTAACTGAGCCGATTCCAGGCACTCAAATTCAAGTCAGTGGCACCCCAACCGTTTTGGTTAATGGTCAGCAGTACACCTGGGAAACCGGAGAAGAACTTGCTAGCGCTGCCCGCTTTGCTCAGTTCGTTCAGTTCGTAAAAACCGGCGGCCAGGGCTAAACCTTAAATTGCTTAGAAGAGAATTCCTCGCGGCCTCGGCCGCGGGGTTTTTCTTTCCCTCGGTAGCTCACGCAACCGGCGGTCCACTAATTGTTCCAGATCCAATCATCCGTGAACGCGTCGCGTCTCCTATGGGCCCTCTGGGTTTTCAGCGAACCGCACTAAAAGAAGGAAAGCGGATTCGCTTGCCAGAATCGGAGGTTAAGCGAATTGCCTGGACCGTTGACGATGGAGCCAGCGCCGCAGGGGTTCGAGACTATTTGGACTTTGTTGAAAGATATGACCTGCGAATGACATTTTTTATCAACTCTGTTTATCCAGCCTGGAAGAAAAACCGTGAGCAGATGCAGGAGCTGGTCGACGCTGGCAAGATTCAGTTGGCTAATCACACTCACTCGCATCCCAGCATGACCAGGCTCTCAAACGCAGGTATCAAGCAGGAGCTTCGTAAGTGCGGGAGCTTTATCGAGGACAACTTTGGAGTTAGTGCCAAACCTTACTACCGGCCTCCCTATGGGCGGATTGATGCCAGGGTCATAAACGTTGCAGCTGATATGGGATACACATCACCAATCATGTGGAGCGGCTCTTTGGGAGATAGTGCAGCCCAGAGGAAGAGGTACATCCTTCAACTTGGAAACAAATGGATTCAAGACCGTACCATTTTGCTCGATCACTTTAATGACCGAACCCCAAAGTATGTTTTCAAGGAACTCGCCAAGCACCTAAGGCGAAGAGAGTTGATGACAGTGACTTTGGATGATGTCTACTACAGCTAGACAACTTTAGGCTTTAGACAACTTGGAACTGATTTAGCTTTTTGGGTAGACTTTGGGGGTACTTGGAGACTTGCTCATCCAGGCACAGGCCGACCTGGCGCAATTGGTAGCGCACCGCACTTGTAATGCGGGGGTTAGGGGTTCAAGTCCCCTGGTCGGCCCCAACTAGACGGATAAAGTCGCAAAGA
>JBIJAI010000025.1:0-12720 GCA_044345815.1 Rhodoluna sp.
ACCAACTTCTCTAATGCTTGGTTGGTGCAGCATAAGCATGATTACTCGAAGCAGTCCCATTCCAAAACCGCCGTGGGTAGGTGCTCCGTAGCGGAAGAAGTCAATGTACGTCTTTAGACCTTCTGGATCTAGACCTTTTTGCCTTGCCTGTTCGATTAGAACATCAACTCTGTGTTCGCGCTGCGCACCGGTTGTGATTTCTGTTCCACGCCAGATCAAGTCGTAGCTCTTGGTTAGTTCTGGATTACCTTCGTGTCTCATGTGATAGAACGGGCGAACAGTTGATGGGTAGTCGGTAAGGAAGACGAACTCGTGATTGAAAGTTTCGGCAACGTGAGCTGCAATCTGTCGCTCACCTTCGGGATCCATATCCCCACCGCGCACAACTTCGTGGCCACGTGCCTTTACGATCTCCACCGCTTCAGCAAGTGGAATTCTTGGGAACGGACGAGTTGGAACAACCACGTCAACATCGAAAAGTCTCTTGATCTCTTCGCCGTGATGGTCTTTGACAGCCTGGATGGCAGCAACCATTAGCTGCTCCTGGAAATTCATTACGTCCTCGTGAGAGTCAATCCAAGAAATTTCCATGTCGACTGAGGTGAACTCGGTGGCGTGACGGGAAGTAAATGAAGGGTCAGCACGGAACACCGGGCCGATTTCAAAGATGCGGCCAAGGCCAGCCATCATTGCCATCTGCTTATAGAACTGTGGGGACTGGGCAAGGTATGCAACGGTCTCGAAGTATTCAAGCTTGAAAAGCTCAGCGTTTGACTCAGAAGCAGATGCCATTAGCTTCGGGGAGTGAATTTCGGTGAAGCCGTTTTCTAGCCAGAACTTTCTCCAGGCTGCTTCGATGGTGGTTTGCACCTTGAAAACCAGGTTCATTTCAGGTCGGCGCATGTCCAAAAAGCGCCAGTCCAGACGCTTATCAATTGAGGTGTCATCGGCAATCGGTGTCTCAGGATCTGCCAGGGTGACAATCTCTAATTCATCAAGCTGTATCTCAAGGCCACCAAGCTTTACTCGCTCGTCGTGAACCAAGCGACCCTTGATCCAAACAAAGGAACCGTTGGTAAGTGTTGAGACCGAATCAGCAAGAGCGTCTTCGTCGGCAGGGCGTGGGTAGGTAACCTGAACGTCACCTGTTTCATCCCTGAGAATGATGAACTGAATGCGCTTTTGATCTCTTAGCTTTTCGACCCAACCACCGAGGACAACTGGTCCATCCTGCATTGCAGCTAAGTCTTTAACTAAATGGCGCTCACGCATGTTCTTGCTCTCTTTTTGGGCTTCAGGGCCCAAGTTTAGCGGGGTTAGACTTGTACCATGCCCGCCACCCGTATCCATCTGGTTCGCCACGGGGAAGTAGATAACCCCAACGGAGTGCTTTACGGGCGCCTTCCAAACTTCGCACTAACTGCCCTCGGTCGCCAGATGGCGGAAGCTGCTGCAAAAGAGCTAGCAAGCACCGGTGCCAACTACACAAAGCTGATCTCATCTCCTTTGCTTCGCACCCTTCAGTCCGCTCGGCCCATTTCCGAGGCACTAAATCTTTCGGTGAGCACCGAGAACCAAATCATTGAGCCAACCAACCTCTTCGAGGGTAAAAAAGTGGGCCTTGAAACTGTTTTGGCTAACCCCTCCTTCCTTCTAAAGCTTTACAACCCGCTCCAGCCCTCCTGGGGCGAGCCTTACAAGCAGATTGTTTCGCGTATGACAGAAGCCCTGAGAAGGGCTTGGGATCAGCCTCCAACTGGCGAGGTAGTGATGGTTTCTCATCAGCTTCCGATCTGGTCGCTTCACCTGGCAGCATCAGGAAAGCCGCTCTGGCATGATCCAAGATCAAGAAGGTGCGATCTTTCGAGCATCACCAGCTTTGAATTCAAAAACAACAAGCTTGTAGAAGTTGATTACCGCGACCCAGCCAAGTCCTTGAGAACCAAGGCTGTAGATAGCGGTGCGGTTTGAGAAAATTTCTAGCTGCGCTCGCGATATCTGCACTGGTGCTAACTACCTCTGCTTGCGCAAACGATTCTCTTGCCGAACAGTTTCGTTCCGGAGATAACAAAAACTACATCGCAGGCGATGGCACAGTCACCGAGTTTGCTGCTGGCTCAAGACCAAAAGCTGCCAGCTGGTCGGGGGTAACCGAAAGCGGCGAAGCGCTTTCCAGCACACAACTTGAAGGTGTAATCACCGTAATGAACTTTTGGTACGCGGGTTGTGCACCATGTCGAATCGAAATGCCTGAGCTAATTGAATTGCAAACCGAGTTTTTGCCAGAGGGCGTTCAATTCATCGGCGTGAACGTGCGGGACAGCGCTGAAACCTCTCTAGCGTTTGCTCGAAGAATCGGAATGAATTTTCCATCGGTGATGGATGCTAAAACCGGATCGGTAGTTTTGGGCTTTACCGGAGTTGTAACTCCTCAAGCGGTTCCAACAACACTTGTTATCGACGAGCAAGGAAATGTTTCTGCCAGAGTGCTCGGGCGAATTGATAAGGGCATTTTGACAACTTTGGTGGAAACAGTAATTAAGGAAAGAAAATGAGCCCGGGCGAAATCATCCTGAACGGCTCTCTGATTGCAGCGATGCCGCTTGCGCTTCTTGCCGGAATCATTTCGTTTGTTTCTCCTTGCGTGCTTCCGCTGATTCCTGGATACCTCGGATACATCTCTGGGGTTGCTGACGGGGGAGCAAAGAAGTCAAAAATCGTTCTTGGTTCAGTTTTGTTTGTGCTGGGATTCACCGCAGTGTTTGTCTCCTTCGGAGCACTATTTGGCGGCCTTGGTGCACTGATTTACATCAACAACCTCACTTGGGTTCAGCAGGTGCTGGGTGTATTGATCATTCTGATGGGATTTGTACTTATCGGTCAGTTCTCGTTTTTGCAGAGGACGTTTAAAACTGGAATCAAACCGCGAGTCGGTCTAGTTGGTGCACCACTACTTGGAGTCGCCTTTGGTCTTGGTTGGACACCCTGCATCGGGCCAACCCTTGCTGCAGTGCTAACGCTGGCATCCGATGCTGGATCTCCTGGTCGAGGTGCACTGCTTGCGCTTTTGTATTCACTTGGAATTGGACTTCCTTTTATCGCAATCGCGGCTGGTTTTGGTTGGGCTACCCGCTCTGTGGGTTTTGTTAAAAAACACATTCGCACCTTCAACATCGCAGGTGGCGTAATTCTTATTGCACTTGGATTAGCACTTGCCACCGGTGTCTGGGTTGGCTTTGCAACCTGGCTGCAGGGGGTGTTCGGTGTCTTCGTCCCAGCTCTATGACGCTCCTGAAATCGGTCTAACTGGTTGGACCAGATGGATTTGGCGTCAGCTAACTAGCATGCGCACTGCGTTACTCCTTCTACTTCTTCTTGCGGCAGCTTCAGTTCCAGGATCGATTTATCCGCAGCGCTCCGCCGATCCAAATGGAGTGGTGAAGTATTTTGACGATAACCCGCAACTTGCCGAGGTCTTAGATTTTTTCCAACTCTTTGATGTCTACACATCGGTTTGGTTCTCCGCGATTTACATTCTGCTTTTTGCATCCCTGGTTGGCTGCGTACTTCCTCGAACCAAGATTCACTATGAAGCTCTAAAGGCCCAGCCAGTTCAAACCCCAACCAACTTGTCTCGCATGCCAGTATGTGAAGCCGCAACTGCGCCTAAGGGAATTGATCCCGTTGAAAAGGGAATGCAGATCCTTAGGAGCCAGCGCTATCGCGTTATTCGTCGCGGTGATTCAATTAGCGCTGAAAAGGGATACCTGCGTGAAACCGGAAACTTGGTCTTTCACTTCTCTCTTGTTGGAGTTTTGATTGCAATCGGTATCGGAGGAGGCCTTAGCTTTTCAGGTCAACGAGTGCTTGCCGAAGGCGACACTTTTGTGAATAACTTGGCAGGTTTTGACTCACTATCTCCTGGAACTTTCTTCAATCCCGATAACCTCTCTCCAATCAGCGTGACTCTGGATAAGTTCGAAGTCGACTACGACTTCGCTAATGAAACCAACATCGGAGCACCGCTTGATTTCCGAGCCACAGTGACGGTTCGAAGCCCCGAGGATCAGCAGGGCCAAACCGCACTGGTGCGAGTCAACGAGCCACTTGATGCCACCGGCGCCAGTGTTTATCTGACCGGTCACGGATACGCGCCGGAGATCACCATCAGGGACGCTAACGGAGACATTAGCTACTCGGGGCCAACTGTGTTCTTGCCACAGGATGGCAACATGACTTCGATTGGAATCATCAAGGTTCCCGATAACTTGCCGGAGCAAATCGGAATTGTTGGATTCTTTTATCCGAGTGCGATTCAGCTATCAACCGGTGCCTACACATCAATTTTTCCAGGCGCAATTGATCCGATGGTTTCCCTAAACGTTTACACCGGAGATTTAGGCCTTGATAGCGGCATTCCGCTAAACGTCTATGCACTAGATACCGATCGCCTAACTCAAGTTGCCGGTCGAGGAACCGACAATCCAGCAGTTGAGATCAAACTCGGTGAAACAGCAGATCTTCCAAACGGTTTGGGAACCGTGACCTTCGATGGCGTCAAGCGATTTGCATCCCTGGATATCGCTTACAACCCAGGACAGATTTGGGTGCTGATTTTCTCGCTCTTAGCTCTTGGTGCTGTGACTGTTTCGCTAGTAACCCCGCGAAGAAGAGTTTGGGTCAAGAAAACTACTGGCGGGTTTGAAGTCGCAGCACTTTCAAAGCGGGATGATCCAAAGCTTGAAGAAGTTGTTAGAGAATTAACTCTAGGCATAAGAAACGGATGATGGATTGACCTCAATTGTTCTGAACGAAGCGCTCTCGCAGCAGTCACTGCTAGTTGTTTACGCCGCGATGGCGGTATTCACCCTGGCCTTTTTGGCCTCGGTTTACCACCTATCGCAAGCTGCCAGCCTGAAGGATAAGAACCTCAAATCAGTTCGGGCCTTTGAGCGAATTGCATTGGCGCTATCAATTCTCGGAACTTTGATCTTGGCCGTTGGTGTATTCATGCGCGGCTTTGCAGCGGCTCGTGTGCCCTGGGCCAACTTGTATGAGTACTCCATTACTGGGGCCTTGATTCTGATGATGATTTATCTTGTTTCCGTTCGCTCCAAAGAAGTTCGCATCATGAGCACCTTTGTTGTCGGCTTTGTACTTCTGGTTCTAGGAACTGCCGTTTCGATTTTCTATGTACAGGTGGCATCTTTGATGCCAGCTTTACAGAGCTACTGGTTGGTTATCCACGTGATGGTTGCACTCTTGGCAACCGGATTTTTCAGCCTGGCTGCAGCGTTATCAGTTGCGTACCTTCTAAAGACCGCTAACTGGGTTGAGAAGGCAAAGACCTCCCGCACCAAGAACTTCAAAAAGATCATGGAGATTTTCCCTAAGAAGGAAACTCTCGAAAGACTTGCCTACCGATTCAACATCATCGGTTTTGTGCTTTGGAGCTTTACATTGATTGCCGGAGCTATTTGGGCCGAGCGTGCCTGGCACCGCTACTGGGGTTGGGACACCAAGGAAGTTTGGACTTTTATCATCTGGACGCTTTACGCAGGTTACCTACACGCCAACGCAACTCGTGGCTGGACTGGTAAGCGCGCGGTGTGGTTGGGACTGATTGGTTTTGCTGCCGTTGTATTCAACTTCACCATCGTGAACATGTTCTTCAAAGGTCTACACGTTTACTCAGGTTTGTAAATCAGGACTCAAGTCCTAGAAGCCTTCCGCAGCGTTGCAATCTTGCAATCCACCAGTCGTACCTGTGATCTTCAGCCTTCAAGGTATCTAGAGCTGAAGTTGCTACCTCTGGTCTTCTAACTTCCATCACACCATCAACTGGTTTTAGTGAATCTTTCACAAGATCTCCTGCAAACAAGTTCATCGTTCCAAGACCTGCATCAAAAGGCAGATCATCCAGGCAAGCTGCGAAGTGAAGCTCTGCGCCTAAACCGATTGATGATTGCATTGCGCTGGATGGAACAATAGGTAGCTTCGAAGAAGCTGCAATTTCTAATGCGCTAGCAATTCCACCAAGCGGTGCGCTTTTTAGAACCAGAATGTCCGCAGCCGCGGCTAGCTCAACTGCAAGCGGGTCGGAGGACTTTCTAACCGATTCGTCAGCAGCAATCAATGTGGTCTGGCCGGTTTTTGCAATCTCAATTCTCATTTCTGCTAGCTCTGCGATTGTCACAACTGGCTGCTCGAAGTACTCAAGCTCTATTCCTTCGAAGCTCAGCTTTTCTAGCAAATCCATAGCCTCGGAAATACTGAATCCACCGTTGGCATCGAGTCTTATTTTGGCTTCTGGATAAAGGCTCTGAACTTCGAGAATTCTTTCAAGATCATCCGAGATGCTTTGGCCTTGTTCGGCGGTTTTGATTTTTACCGTTGTGAACTTGCCGGCACGAGTAAGAATCTTTGCAACATCCTGTGGTGCTACTGCAGGCAAGATGGCGTTGACTGGAACGCTAGATCGTTTTGGGGTCGGAAGATTGCCGTAACCCCATTCAATGGCAGCAGCTAGCCAGGTGGCAGCTTCCTCGTCGGAATACTCGGTAAAGGCTGCCCACTCGCTAAATCCGTTAGGCCCTTCGAAAACAAGTAGCTCGCGCTCGGTGATTCCGCGGAATTTCGTTCTCAGCGGAATGCTCACTACGCGGGATGCAGCTACTAGGGATGAAAGGCGAGGGTTCACATTGTTAGTCTAAGAGCATGGCAAATCCAGTTTCTGAGCTCTTTGACGCTGCTATCTGGCAGCAAGTTGCAGGCTTTGAGAACCAAACCGACATCACCTACCACCAGCACGTGTCTATGGGTGTGGTGCGAATTGCCTTCAACCGCCCAGAAATCCGAAACGCTTTCAGACCCAAAACAGTTGATGAGCTTGCTGCCTCGTTAGAGCACGCCAAGAACAACTCCAAGATCGGCGTTGTTTTGCTAACCGGAAATGGACCTTCACCAAAAGATGGCGGCTGGGCATTTTCCAGTGGTGGCGATCAGAACGTTCGCGGCAAAGATGGTTACAAATACGCTGACGATGACAACAATGCAGATCCTGCAAAATCGGGTAGATTACACATCCTCGAGGTCCAAAGACTTATTCGCTTCATGCCAAAAGTTGTTATCGCTCTAGTTCCAGGTTGGGCTGCTGGAGGCGGGCACTCACTGAATGTAGTTTGTGACCTTTCTATTGCAAGCATCGAGCACGCCAGATTCAAGCAAACCGATGCCGACGTTGGCTCCTTTGATGCTGGCTACGGCAGCGCGTACCTTGCCCGTCAAGTTGGTCAGAAATTCGCACGTGAGATATTCTTCTTGGGTCAGGAATACAGCGCTGAAAAGGCAGTTGAGATGGGCGTTGTGAACAAGGCCGTCAAGCACCAAGACCTAGAAAAAGTTGGTGTTGAGTGGGCGGCAGAGATTATGTCCAAGTCCCCAACTTCGATTCGAATGCTCAAGTACGCCATGAACGCAATCGATGATGGCTTAGTTGGCCAGCAGCTATTTGCCGGCGAGGCAACCAGATTGGCCTACGCCTCCGATGAAGCCGCCGAAGGTCGAGACGCATTCTTACAAAAGCGCGAACCAAACTGGGCGCCATACCCCTGGCACTTCTAAATCCAAATGACTAAACCGCTTGCGGTTGTTCCCGCTAACGACACCGTAGCTGCACTACTTGTGATGGCCGATGTTATTGCAGGGAAAAAAGCAATCTTTGTTTCACCCGCCGTTGTAAACGGCGAGCAAGCTGAATTCGATGCTGTTCCAGAAACAGTCGCTGAGAACATCGCAGCAATTGTTGAAAGCTCCGGATCAACCGGCACCCCAAAGAGAATTTCAATTTCCACATCTTCATTGCTGCACGCAGCTCGCGCAGGACAGGAAAGACTTGGGCCCCTGGGTCAGTGGCTTCTTGCTCTGCCGATAAACTTCATCGCTGGCCAGCAAGTTTTGGTTCGCTCTTTACTTGCCGATCAACAACCGGTGATTATGAATACGGCAGTTCCCTTTACTGCCGAAGCTTTCTTGCGTTCATCGCTTTTGATGCAGCATGAAAACAAATACACCTCGCTGGTTCCTTACCAACTTGCCAAGCTGGTATCCGAAGCAGAAAACGACAAGGTACTGCTATCGGCCCTTCGAAGCTTTCGGGCAATCCTGGTTGGCGGACAATCAACACCAGAAGAGCTTCGATACAAGGCGCTGGATATGGGCATCAGAGTTATCGTCAGCTACGGCATGACCGAGACAGCTGGAGGTTGTGTATTTGATGGTGTGCCGCTTGATGGAGTGCGACTAAAGATTGCACCAGATTCCAGATTGCTTATTTCTGGAAAGACTCTTGCTGAAGATCAAGACGACTGGATCTTTACCAATGACCTAGCTGAACTATCCCCTGAGGGAAAACTAAACATAATTGGCCGAGCCGATCGAGTGATTGTTTCCGGCGGACTAAAGATAGCTCTGGAAAGAGTGGAGTATCTGGGATCTGAACTTCCAGGAGTCGAGCAAATTGCAGCTGTTTCAATTCAAGATGAGACGTGGGGAGAGCGGGTTGGAATTGCCTATGTTGGCTCTCCTGAAGTTGCCGACGACATCGCAAACCAACTTGCACATCTTTTGGGCCCTGCCGGAAAACCAATCCGGGTAATGCGAGTCGATAAACTACCAAAGCTTCACACCGGCAAAACCGACAACCGGTTGGTAGCCGAACTTTTTAGTCAGGAGTAATCAATTGAAATCGAAAAAGCTAAAGCTTTGGGTTGAGGGAGCAAGGTTTCGCACCTTGCCACTTGCCATCGCACCGGTCGCAATTGGTGCTGGAGCAGCTGATTCGGTTCAGGCTTTTGATCTAACTCTTTCCTTGCTTGCTCTTGCAGTTGCATTGTTTTTGCAAATTGGCGTGAACTACGCCAACGATTATTCAGATGGCATTCGCGGAACCGATGACTATCGAGTTGGGCCGCTTCGTCTAACTGGATCTAAGTCGGTAAAGCCAGAGGCAGTAAAGCTTGCGGCATTTGGATTCTTTGGACTGGCAGCTGTATCGGGCCTTGCAATTGTTTTGATTACCGGAATGTTCTGGTTGATTGCCGTGGGATTAGCAGCAATTGTTGCTGCCTGGTTCTATACCGGAGGCAAGAACCCGTATGGATATGCAGGACTAGGTGAGCTAGCGGTATTTATCTTTTTTGGACTGGTTGCAACCATTGGTACGACTTTCATCCAAGTTGGCTTTATCGAATTCAATGCGGTACTCGGCGGAATCGCATCTGGGCTATTTGCCTCGGCAGTGTTGATGGTCAACAATATTCGAGATATTGAAACCGACAAGCTGGCTTCCAAAAAGACTCTGGCGGTAATGCTTGGTAAAAGGATCGCAACCGGATTGTTCCTTGTGATGATCTGGGTACCTTTTGTAATTCTCGCCCTCTTCACGCTTTTGTATCCAGCAACCCTTATGGGCTTTTTGAGTCTTCTGTTGGTAGCCCCGGCAACACTTATTGTCTTGACGGCCAAGACTGCAAAGGAACTGATTTTAGTTTTGAAGCTAACTAGCTTTGCTGCGTTGGCTTACGCCCTGGCCCTTGCGGCTGGGCTATTTATTGTCTTCTTTTGAATCCAGGATGGCGTTTTCCACGTCAGCATCGGAATCTGGGACACCTGAGTTTTTATCTCGGTTGTTTCGCTTATAGATCTCGATAGATAGGGCATCACGCTGTTTCTGCAAAAACACCAGTGAGACCGCTAAGGCTAGAACTCCAGCGATGACCGCTGAGTAGATTCCATCGAAGCCCAACAGCAGCAATACAGTCAGGAATAGGGCAAATAGGCCGATTCGCGCGGAAATGAAGACCAGCCAGAGTTTTTTCACAGTTACATTCTAAGTTTGTCTCTCGCTTAGGCTTTACCTATGCCCCTTAGATTACTGATCTTCATCGCCGTGGTTTGGCTGCTGTTCACAGTTTTTGTAACTGTCTTCGCAGCAAGTGCAAACAAGAACGAAGTTAGAAACCTGCCCAAGTGGCTCTGGGTTCTAATTTGCTTGGCCGTGCCAATTGTTGGAGGACTTCTCTATTTGGTTCTTGGAAGACCAATCGGTAGACCAAAAACAGGCAAGGGCAACACTCGAATCGTTGCACCCGATGACGACCCTGCTTTTCTTCGCGATCTTTCAACCAAATTAGATTCCAAAGAAGAAACTCCGGAGGCAGACAAGCCGAAGGAGCAAGACCCGGACACTGATCCTAAGGACAAGTCCTAACCTTGCTTCCAGCAGCCAGTCAGATCTTCTCGGCCCACTTAATGGCCGCACTAAGCGAGCTCGAGGTCGAAGAAGCTTATCTTTCTCCAGGCTCCAGGTCTCAGTCGCTAGCGATTGCTGCACAACAACTTCACAACGTTGACCGACTAACCCTTCGAGTTCGCATCGACGAGCGTTCAATGGGGTTTACAGCTCTGGGTGCAGCAAGAGCATCTGGAATGCCGGTAGCAATCATTACAACTTCTGGCACTGCGGTTGCCAATTTGCTTCCTGCGGTTTTGGAGGCACACCACAGCGGTGTTCCACTTATTGTCATCACGGCCGATAGACCAAAAGAACTTCGAGGAGTTGGAGCAAACCAAACCACCAACCAGGTTGGGATTTTCGGAGAAGCCGTAAGGTTCTGTGAAGACATCGAAGCTCCAGTTGGTGATGTCAATCTGGATGAGGTCAGAGCACTTGCAGAGCGTGCGGTCTCAGTTGCGATGGGTGATTTCACGCATCGGGCAGGACCGGTGCACATCAACATTTGCTTCAAGGAACCACTTTCTTCTCTAACTCCCGATGCAGCAGATATCTACACCGGTGCAGAGTTCCCAGAACAAGAACCGCAGATCCCGAGTTTTGCTATTTTGCGCGGTGAAGTAAACACTGTTGTGGTCGCCGGTGCCGAAGCCGGAATGCTAGCTCTGGAAACAGCAGAAGCATTTGGCTGGCCAATCTTTGCTGAACCAAGCTCACGCTGTAGGTATGGCGCAAATTCGATTGTTGCTTACCCAGCTTTACTAGCTGAAGATCAGGAACTTAGTGAAAAGATTCAGCGCGTTGTGGTTTTTGGAAAACCTACGCTTTCTCGTGAAGTACAAAAGCTAATTGCGAGGGAAGATATAGAACTGATTGTGGTGCGCTCCGAACTAACCGGTTTATTCAACCCTTACGGCAACGCCTCCGAGATCGTTGATGATCTCACTGTAAACGGAGAGGTAAGCAGCGAGTGGTTGGCGAGGTGGCGAGTAGCCTCGCACAATTGGATTTCAGCTCAGAACTACACCGCAGGTCTTGACCGCAGAAAAGTAATTGAACTTGTCTACCAAGCTTCTCAGCTGGATGATGCAATTGTTCTGGGAGCATCGAGAATGATTCGCGAAGCTGACATCTGGGCCCCATCCAAACCGATTCAAGTTTTTGCTAACCGTGGACTATCTGGAATCGATGGCACCATAGCAACTGCAACCGGTATCGCGCTTGGCTCTGAGGGTGCTTTCACCAGAGTAATCCTTGGCGATCTGACATTGATTCATGACGCCAGCTCGATGATCGAAGATCCAGAGGAATCGATCAACTTGCAATTGATAATGGTCAATGATTCTGGCGGCAGCATCTTTGAAAAGCTCGAGGTGTTTGAATCTGTTGAGCAGGGAATGTTTGATCGCATTTTCCGCGCCGGTCAAAAAATCGACTACTGGTCGCTAGCAAACTCGTACGGATTCATTTACATCGCCCCAACAACCGAGCAAGAACTTCTAGATGCGCTTGCCACCCCTGGCCGCATTCTTATCGAAATCAAGCTTTAGCTAAGCGCGCCTCTAATTGGTGCAAACTTCAACTCTGTTTCTTCAAGCTCTTCTTCTGGCTCTGACTCGGCTACCAAACCGCAACCGGCATACGCGGTCAAAACGTTCTCCTCGATAAATCCACCACGCAGAGCAATTGCCCACTCACCATCGCCGTCGGCGCCGATCCAACCAACTGGACCCGCGTAGCCTCCGCGGTCAAATGGTTCAAGTTCTGCAATCAGCGCCTGCGCATTAGATCGGGGAGTACCCGCAACTGCAGCAGTTGGATGCAAGTAAGCGGCTAGATCCAGAACAGAGATGTTGCTCTTGAGCTTTCCGTAGACATCGCTTGCTAAGTGCCACAGATCTGGAAGCGCTAATCCAAAAGGCTTGTCATCTGAATCAACCGTTGAGCAAAACGGCCTCAATGCATCAACCATGGATTCCACCGCGAAGCGGTGTTCTTGCAAGTTCTTCTCTGATGCAGCCAGGGAATTTGACTGCACAACATCGGCTTCTGGGCCATCTCCGCGCGAAGTGGTTCCAGCCAAAACTCGAGCCGATACCTGTCCGTTGGAAACCCGAACCAATAGCTCAGGGGATGCACCAAAGTTCCCAGCTACCGAGTAAACCCAGCAGCTCGGATATCTTTTTGCAAGAGAAACTAAGCCAGTTCTCAAATCAAAGCCTTCAGGAAGCTGGGCCATAATCTCGCGTGCAAGGACAACCTTTTGAATCTTCCCATCACGGATCTTGGAAATGGCTTTTTCTGATTGCTTTACAAAGTTTGCAGCGGTCATCACGCCTTCAACAAACTGCAACTTTGAGTTCTGGCGATAGGTCATTACTTGTGAGTAGAAATAAGAAGTAGATTCTGTTTCACCTTCGGGGGTG
>JBIJAI010000008.1:0-41072 GCA_044345815.1 Rhodoluna sp.
GCGGTATGAGGGGTCACGATCAGGTCGTCTCTGCCGAAAAAGGGATGTCCATCAGGCAGAGGTTCTGGATCTGTGACATCAACCGCTGCGCCGGCAATTAGTCCCTGATCCAAAGCAGTAACTAGATCAGCCGTCTTGATGATTGGGCCTCTGGCCACATTCACCAAAAATGCGGTTGGCTTCATTTTGGACATTATCTCTAGATCAAACAGGCCACGGGTCTTGTCTGTCAATGCGCAGGCAATCACAACAAGATCAGCTTGAGAAATTTTCTCGCTTAGCTGCTCAACGCCAAATACATCACTGCTTCCTGAAACCGGAAGCTCAGCTTGATTTCTGCAAACCGAAATGTTGGCACGAAAAGGCTTCAGCATCCCGATTAGTTCTTCTGTAATTCCTCCTGCTCCAACAATTAGAACATTGGAATCATAAAAGCTAACTGCCTCGCGTTTTCCCCAGCTAGTTGCCTTGACTCTAACCGGGATCTTTCTTCCAAGCGCCAGTGATAAGGCCAGTGCATGCTCGGCAACCGGCTCCTTATATGAGCCCTTGGCACTGGTAAATTTAACCGGAGCTGAAAGAACGTCAGCAAACGCATCAACGCCTGCAAACGGCAACTGAACCCATTCAATTTGCGGATTCTGCTCTAAAACCACAGCAAGTTTCTCAGGCGCTGAGTAATCAGTCCAAATCAGAGCGCTGACGTGATTAGACAAGGTGGCCACTTCCCCACCAGCAGAAACAACCGCCTGCTCATAGGCGAGATCGCTCTTGGGCTCGATGGCTACTAGATTCTTAGCCACCTTGTAGTTTCCTTCTGCGATCTTCGATGGCAATTAGCTCCCGCTGAATCTGTTCAACCTTTGCTGTATCGGATGGGTCAAGCTGACGAAGAACTGCCTGCAAAGAAAGCTTCTGACGAGTCAACAAAGCTATGTGACCGGCATTTACAACTCCGGAAACGTACCTAACTAGTTCTTGCTCGTTTCGAGCTGGAAGCTCGGTTGCAGCCAATGATCTGAGAGTTGAGTGGAGTGCGGGCTCAATTGCCTCGGCCAGTTTTGGAAGCCAGTTTGGGTCGGTTCGATAATCCAATGCTGAACTTATCCCCTTGGCTATAGCCCCGTGCACTCCCGCCAGGAAATCTCCGCCTGTAAGTTCTTTTAGATCTTCCGGTGAAATCTGTGCTGGCTGCTGAACCAAAACTTCAAGAAGTTGACGTTCAAATCGAACCGCGGGGTCTTTCAGATCCGGTGCCTGGAATACCGTCTCGGACGGAGCCTCCGCAACTGGATCTTGCCTTAGTGGAGCAACGGCTGAGACAACCTTTTCCTTTATGGCTCTATCTACTAGTGCACTTACCTCAGAAAGATCCAGATTCACCCAGTTTGCAAGCTCTCTGATGTAGACGGAACGAAGTGCGGAGTCGCGAATAGTGGCAATCACACCGGCCGACGCTCTTGCTGCCCCGACTCGACCCTCTACTGAATCCAAATTGAAGTTTTTCATCTTTTGCTTGATTGCAAACTCATAGATTGGCTTCTTGTTCTCAATCATCAAAACAACAGCTTCGTCGCCCTTTTGAACTCTTAGATCCGATGGGTCTAAGCCATCAGGTCCTACTGCGATGAAGCTGTTGGCGTGAAACTTATCAGCGTCGGCGAAGGCACGCATGGCAGCTTTTTGGCCCGCCTCGTCAGGATCGAAAGTGAAAATTACCTCTGCTGGATTATCCACGTTTGCCGAAAGCATCCGATTCAGAATTCGAATGTGCTCATCCCCAAAAGCGGTTCCGCAGGTTGCTACCGCAGTTGTCACACCTGCTAGGTGGCATGCCATGACATCGGTATAGCCTTCAACGACCACTACCTTTTGAGATTTTGAGATGTCCTTCTTGGCTAAATCGATTCCGTAAAGAACTGCTGATTTGTGGTAGACGGGAGTTTCGGAGGTGTTCAGATACTTTGGGCCCTGGTCGTCATCAAATAGTTTTCTAGCGCCAAAGCCAATGACCTGGTTAGAAGTATCACGAATCGGCCAAATCAGTCTGCCCCTGAACTTGTCGTAAAGACCACGCTCTCCCTTGGAAGAAAGCGATGCAGTGATTAGCTCTTCATCTGTAAACCCGCTGGCTTTTAGGTGATCAGTTAGGTTGTTCCAGCCTTTGGGGGCAAATCCAACCCCAAACAGTTCAGCAGCTGATTTATCAAAGCCACGAGATTTCAAAAAGTCACGACCTGGGATAGCAGCGTCCGTCATCAGCTGATCTTGGAAGTACTTAGCCGCTGCCGCATTGGCTTCATAGATTCTGGACTTTTGGCCTTGATCGGGTCCTTTTGCTCCAGCTTCATAGGTAAGTGTGTAGCCAACTTTGGCCGCAAGGTTTTCTACAGCTTCATAGAAACTAAGGGATTCCATCTCTTGCAGGAACTTGTAGGCATCTCCCCCGGCACCGCAACCAAAGCAGTGATAGAACCCCTGTAGCGGCCTGACGTTGAATGATGGAGATTTCTCCTGATGAAAAGGGCACAAGCCTTTCAGGCTTCCCGCACTTGCGGGTTTGAGAGCCACGTAAGCGCCAACAACGTCGGCAATGTTTACTCGAGCCTTAACTTCCTCGATATCCCTTGGGCTAATCTTTCCCGCCATCAGCTAATCCTATTCACCGATCAGTTCGGCGTGCAGATTCAATGCTGACACGTCAGTCAAAGACGCAACTTGGTCCACGACTACTCGATACTTCTGGCTATCGGTGGAAGCGGTTTTCCAAACGCTCTGGCAATAGTGATCTAGATGCTTGCCGTTGGATGCCAGCAAGGCGTCAGCTAGCTCAGTCAGCACTTCTCGCTGCCAAAGGTAGTAAGGCTGGCGCTTTTCATCCGTCATCAAAAACACTGAGACAGTTCCTTTCAGAACTGCAATCTCAGCCCTAACATCACTCGGAACTGAAAGAGCGCCGTTATATCTGACTAGATGCTCTGAGGAATTTGATGCCAAAGTGTGCTCAGTGGACCTACCAACGAAAGAGCCAATTAGGTAGCTAGTCAGGTTTTTCAATGTAGCCTGATCAGCCATTGATGAGGAGTAGCTTTCCAACCAGTAAAGATTTGAGCTAAGCCTCGAAAATGCTGCTTGGATATCCTCTATTGAAAGCTCAGGTCCAGCCCAACTTTGGATCTTTGAGAAGTATTCTGCGTGATTCGATACCGAGGCAAGCTCGGAAAGGTTAACGTAACCGGAAACCACTGCATCTTCGAAGTCATGAACTGAGTAAGCAACATCATCGGCAAAGTCCATAACTTCGGCTTCAATGCACTTTCTGGTTGAATCAGAACCTTTACGAAGAAACTCAAATACTTCGGCATCGTCTTCGTAGTATCCAAACTTCACAGACTGATTACCGCCTGATTCTGCTACTCCTTCGTCGCGGGCCCAAGGGTACTTACAAGAAGCATCAAGACTTGCTCTAGTTAGATTCAATCCACGGCTGTGTCCGGATGAATCAAGAACCTTTGGCTCGATTCGAGAAAGCAATCTCAAAGTTTGTGCGTTGCCTTCAAAGCCCCCGAAGTCTTCAGCCCATACACTAAGGGCCTTTTCTCCGTTGTGTCCAAATGGCGGATGACCTAGATCGTGAGCCAGGCAAGCTGTATCAACAACGTCGGGGTCTATTCCCAGAGCTTGGGCCATCTCGCGACCGACTTGAGCCACCTCTAGAGAGTGAGTAAGTCTGGTTCTTGCAAAATCGCCATTAGTTGGCGATAACACCTGAGTTTTCGCTCCCAGTCGACGAAGAGCCGAGGAGTGAAGAACTCTGGCACGATCTCTTGCAAATTCTCCACGCTTTGCGGAATTGGTGCGATCTTCGGGAACGAATCTCTCAATATCAGTTGGCAGGTAACCGGAAGTAGTCATCTAGCCCCCCGATACATTCAACTCAGCTTCAAGCAAAGTTGCCTTTGCGGATTCGCCAAGCTCTCTTGAATCTAGCCAGTGCTCTGGCAAAGCACAGCTTTTAACCGAACCTGCTCGACCGCGAGGTCCTTCTGCCTCTTCACCTGGATACGGCATTGAGCGATCGAGGGTACCAAGCAGTTGATCCATGTGGTCTAGATTCTCAACGCTTGCCAAAGCAGCTCTAAATTCTCCGCCAACGGGATAGCCCTTGAAGTACCATGCGACGTGCTTTCGGATATCTCTGCAGGCTCGAAGCTCATTCTCAAAAAACTCAACTAACAAAACCGCGTGCTTCTTGAAGGCATCTGCAACTTCACCCAGATTGGGCTGAATCTGCGAGTAGTCGATGTCGGCATTCGGGTTGGCAAGGTAAGACCTAAATGCATTCTCTAAATCAGCAAACAGCCAAGGGCGTCCAAGGCAACCACGGCCAACCACAACACCGTCAACCCCAGTTTGCTTCATCATGTTAACGGCATCTTGAGCGCTCCAGATGTCACCATTTCCAAGCACCTGCACATCAGGCAAAGCAGAACGAAGCTGCGCGATAGCATCCCAGTCGGCTGTACCTGAGTAGTAATCAGCCGCCGTTCTTCCGTGCAGTGCTACAGCTGAAACCCCTGCGTCGCGTGCAGCTTTTCCGGCATCGAGGAAAGTCAGGTGATCGGAGTCGATACCTTTTCGCATCTTCACTGTCACAGGAATACTCCCCGCCGCCTTTACTGCTGATTGAACAATGGCTTCGAAGAGATCTTTCTTCCAAGGAAGCGCTGCTCCCCCACCTTTGCGAGTGACTTTTGGAACTGGACATCCGAAGTTCAAATCGATGTGATCGGCCCGATCTTCCGCAACAAGCATGGTCACGGCATCAGCAATTGTTTTTGGGTCAACTCCATAAAGCTGTACCGATCGAACCTTTTCAGATTCGTGATGACCGATAAGTCTCATGGATTCTTCAGTGCGCTCCACAAGTGCGCGGGAGGTGACCATTTCAGAAACGTAGAGACCGCCGCCAAACTCCTGGCAAAGCCTGCGGTAGGCGGTGTTGGTGATACCGGCCATCGGCGCAAGAACGACGGGTACGTCAATAGCGATGTTGCCGTAGGTTAGAGCGGGTTTCTGCGTTGCCTGCATGAGAGAAAAGTTAGACCAACTTCTCGGCCAGATAACCTTTGAGCTTATCTAGTGAGACTCTGGACTGCTCCATGCTGTCACGCTCGCGGACTGTCACAGCCTGATCCTCTAGCGACTCAAAATCGACGGTGATGCAAAATGGAGTTCCGATTTCGTCTTGTCTTCGGTAGCGACGTCCAATGGCTCCAGAATCATCAAAGTCGATGTTCCAGCTACCTCGAAGATCCTGAGCCAAGTTTCTAGCTACCGGCGAAAGGTCTTCGTTTCGAGAAAGCGGAAGAACTGCAGCCTTTACTGGAGCCAGTCGGTAGTCCAGGCGAAGTACGGTTCTAACATCGACTCCACCCTTGGTGTTTGGGGCTTCGTCTTCGGCGTAAGCGTCAACTAGGAATGCCATTAGCGATCTAGTTAGACCAGCCGCTGGCTCAATAACAAACGGCGTCCATCTTTCGCCCTTGTTCTGATCGAAGTAGCTAAGGTCAACGCCAGACTCACGAGCATGGGTTGCAAGGTCAAAATCAGTACGGTTTGCGACACCTTCGAGTTCACCGAACTCGCTGCCCTGGAAACCGAAGCGATACTCGATGTCGACTGTGCGCTTGGAGTAGTGCGAGAGCTTTTCCTTCGGGTGTTCAAAAAGGCGAAGATTCTCTGGATTAATTCCTAGATCCACATACCAGTTGTAGCGCTGCTCAATCCAATACTCGTGCCAGGTCTCATCAGTTCCTGGCTCAACGAAGAACTCCATCTCCATTTGCTCGAACTCGCGGGTTCTAAAAACGAAGTTTCCAGGAGTGATCTCATTTCTGAAGCTCTTACCAATTTGACCGATACCAAATGGGGGCTTCATGCGAGCAGCGTTTAGGACGTTTGCAAAGTTCACGAAGATACCCTGAGCAGTTTCTGGACGAAGGTAGTGCATTCCTGACTCGTCCTCAACCGGTCCTAGGTAAGTCTTCAGAAGACCGTTGAAAAGCTTTGGCTCTGTCCAGGCATCGCGAGTACCGCAGTTGGGGCATGCTATGTCTTTCATCGACTCTGGAGCCCGACCCTTTTTCTCTTCGAAAGCCTCTTCTAGGTGATCTGCTCTAAATCTTTTGTGGCAGCTGGTGCACTCAATAAGAGGGTCAACAAATTCCTTAACGTGGCCCGAGGCTTCCCAAACCCTTCTAGGGAGGATCACAGATGAGTCAAGACCGACTACATCTTCTCGGCTGTTTACCACTGAGCGCCACCACTGGCGTTTGATGTTTTCTTTTAGCTCAACACCCAAAGGTCCGTAGTCCCAGGCCGAGCGAGTTCCACCGTAGATTTCTCCAGCGGGAAAAACAAATCCCCTGCGCTTGGCAAGCGCGATAGCTGAATCTAGGCGATTGGTTATTGCCACGGTGAACTCCAAATTAGGACTAGAAATCGACTCGAAACCGAGCCGACGCCCAGTTTACTTCACTGTCTTTGACTTGGGGCTGTCGATTGCACCGCCGAAGCGGCGCTGCCTGGTGGAATACTCCGCAATTGAGGCCCAGAGCGCTTTGCGGTCAAAATCTGGCCAAAGCACATCACTGAAGACCAGCTCGGCATAGGCGCTTTGCCAGAGCAGGAAGTTTGAAATTCGCTTCTCGCCGGAAGATCGAATGAATAGGTCAACATCACCCAACGGGTTAGTCGACAGAAGCTTTCCAAAGCTCTTTTCAGTGACAGAACCTGGCTTAATCTTCTTTTTTGCAGCTAGCGAGGCAATCTCGTTCACGGCATCAACTATTTCAATGCGAGAGCCGTAGTTGACGCACATCGTCAGAGTAAGGACCTTGTTGCGCTTTGTGAGCTCCTGAGCAGCCTCTAGTTCATCAATCACGCTTGTCCAAAGCTTTGGACGTCTGCCCACCCAACGAATCTTTACGCCCCAGTGATTGAGTTGGTCACGACGAGCGCGCAATACATCTTTGTTGAAGCCCATCAGAAAACGCACTTCTTCGGGAGATCTTTTCCAGTTCTCGGTTGAAAAAGCAAAAACAGAAAGCTCGCTTACCCCAGCTTCGATTGCTCCGGCAACAACATCAAGCAAAGCGGCTTCGCCAGCTTTATGACCTTCGACGCGAGTCAAGCCTCGCTTGTTTGCCCAACGACCATTGCCATCCATGACGATTGCAACATGCTTGGGAATCTTGTCGAATCTTGGAGCCTTTACTCCCTTTTTCGAAACTTCGAGAAAATCCATCATGCTCTTTCTACGTGCGGCATGGATTTTAGCCCCCGCTCGATGTGCCACTGACTGTACGCAGCAACAATACCCGAAGCGCTGGAGCGAGCAGAATCAGATGCCTTCTCCGCCTGATCCCAATCGCCGGCGAGCAAAGCTCCCAGTAAGTCGCTGGTCGAAGTTGAGATCGAAACGGCACCGATGGGTTTGCACTCCTGACAGACAACTGATCCAACCTGCATCACAAACGCGCTGTGAGGACCTGGGGTTTCGCACCTGGCGCAGTTGTCAAAACTAGGAGCCCAGCCGGCAATTGCCAAAGCTCTAAGCAAATAGGAATCAAGAATCAATGAAGAGTCATGCTCCTTATTTGCAAGTGATCGGAGTGCGCCAACAAGAAGTAGGTATTGCTGAGGCGAAGATTCTTCGGAAGTTAATCTCTCAGCTGCTTCAACCATCGCATTTGCCGATGTGAAGGCGGCGTAGTCGTCAATTATTTGACCTCCGTAAGAGCCGATTGTTTCAGCCTGATTCACGATGTCAAGAGATTTACCTTCATAGAACTGAGCATCAACAACCATAAATGGCTCTAGGCGAGATCCGAATTTCGATGCAGTTCGACGAACGCCTTTAGCCACCGCACGAATTTGACCACGGTAGCGCGACAGAAGCGTCACGATACGATCGGCTTCACCCAGCTTCTGGGTGCGAAGGACGACGGCTTCTTCTCGGTATAAAGGCACCTAACCAGTATCTACTGGCTGCACCAAAGTTGAGGCTTAGCGGATGGCGCGGTTCACACCAGAAATGACGGCCTTCAGTGAAGAGGTAGCGATGTCGGAATCAATACCCACTCCCCAAAGCGTCTTTCCTGCCACATCAAGCTCGATGTAGGAGGCTGCCTGTGCATCTCCACCGGCGCTCATGGTGTGTTCGACGTAGTCCAAAAGTCTGGTGTCTACACCTTGAGCTTTGAGAATTGATAAGAATGCGGAGATTGGACCATTCCCAGTTCCTGACGCTGCAATCTCGTTAGCGCCATCACGAAGCACGATATCTAGCTTCACTTCGCCGTCCATTTCGCTTTCGGTTCTCATTCGCTTCAGCTCAAAGCGGCCCCACTTAAGTTCAGGTTTAGAGCTTGGCGCTGGCAGGTACTCATCTTGGAAAATCTCCCAGAGCTTTTCGCTGCTGACCTCGCCACCTTCGGAATCTGTAAGACCTTGAACTACGCGTGAGAATTCAATCTGTAGCTTTCTTGGAAGATCCAAGGAATGATCCGATTTGAGTAGGTAAGCCACTCCGCCCTTACCGGACTGAGAGTTCACACGAATTACCGCTTCATAGCTTCTGCCCACATCCAGTGGATCAATCGGAAGATAAGGAACTGCCCATTCCAAATCTCCAAGGCTCTTCCCTTGTGCGTCAGCAGTTTTCTGCATGGCCTCAAAGCCTTTCTTGATTGCGTCTTGGTGTGAGCCGGAGAATGCGGTGTAGACCAAATCGCCACCGTACGGTGAACGCTCTGGAACTGGCAGCTGATTGCAGTACTCAACTGTTCGCTTAATCTCGTCGATGTCAGAAAAATCAATTTCTGGATCGATACCTTGGCTGAAAAGATTCAGGCCTAGCGTTACAAGGTCAACGTTTCCAGTTCGCTCTCCGTTACCAAATAAACAGCCTTCGATGCGATCTGCTCCAGCCATGTAGCCCTGCTCAGCCGCAGCAATTGCGGTGCCTCGGTCATTGTGCGGGTGAAGAGATAGCAGGATGGAATCGCGTCTATCTAAGTGTCTGCTCATCCATTCAATGGAGTCTGCGTAGACGTTTGGGGTAATCATCTCAACTGTGGCCGGAAGGTTAATGACCATCTGGCGCTCAGGAGTTGGTCCGATTTCCTCAATCACTGCGTTACAGACCTCGACCGCGTACTCGAGCTCAGTTCCGGTATAGCTCTCCGGTGAATACTCGTAGTAGATCTTGGTTCCTGGAAGTAGGTGCTCCAACGACTTGCACTTCTTCGCCGCATCTAGTGCAATTTTCTTGATGCCATCTTTGTCCTGATTGAACACGACTTTCCGCTGCAAAACGGACGTTGAGTTGTAGAAGTGCACAATTACCGACTTTGCACCAACTAAAGATTCGTAGGTGCGCTCAATTAGGTGATCTCGGGCTTGGGTCAGCACCTGGATGGTTACATCTTCTGGGATGTGATTGTCTTCAATTAGGACTCGAACAAAGTCGAAATCGGTCTGACTGGCTGATGGGAAACCAACTTCAATTTCCTTGTAGCCCATGCGCACCAGTAGCTGGAACATCTTTAGCTTGCGTTCTGGAGACATCGGGTCAATCAGTGCTTGATTGCCATCTCTTAGATCAACCGCACACCATCTTGGGGCTTTGGTGATTCTCTTGGTTGGCCAAGTGCGGTCGGGAAGATTTACTGTGATCTGCTCGTGAAAAGGTTTATAGCGATGAATTGGCATCGCAGAAGGTTTTTGATTGTTCTTCATCTGTGTTCTCCTAGAAGTATGGAAGTGAGCTAGCCGTAGCGAAAAGCACCGCGACGAGGAGGGCCTATTTAGGCCTCGTCGCGGCCACTAAGTAGTAGCTCGAAGAACACAACTAAACGCTAGCACCTAAAAGCCAAGCTTTCCTAGCTGCTTTGGATCCCGTTGCCATTCGTGGGCGATCTTTACCCGCAATGACAAGAAAACCTTCGAGCCTAGAAGGGCCTCAATCTCTTTGCGCGAGCGGGTTCCAACATCCTTGAGACGCTCGCCGCCTTTACCCAAAACAATGCCCTTTTGGCTGTCTCGCTCAACAAAGATGTTGGCGTGAATGTCAATTAGCTCAGAATCTTCCCGCTTTTGCATTTCATCCATGGTCACTGCCAGTGAGTGAGGTAGCTCGTGACGAACTCCCTCTAGAGCTGCCTCACGAATTAGCTCACAAATTCGGGACTCAATTGACTCATCGGTGTTGATGTCTTTTGGATAAAGCTCAGGTGAAACCGGCATCAGATCAAGTAGCACTTGAGTTAGCTCCTCTAGCTGATCACCAGCTAGTGCTGAAACTGGAATTATCTCTGCCCAGTCACGAAGCTTAGAAACTTCCATCAGCTGATTAGCAAGGGCCTCTCTTGATACAGTCTCGCTTTTGGTCACGATTGCAACCAGTTTTGCTCGTCTGTAATCGCCAAGCTGCTCATTGATAAATCGGTCCCCTGGGCCGATCTTGTCTCCAGCAGGAAAGCACATTCCGATTACATCAATCTCAGAAAGAGTCGAGGCTACAAGATCGTTCAGGCGCTGACCAAGAAGCGTTCTGGGTCTGTGTAGTCCCGGAGTGTCAACAATGATTAGCTGACCCTGCGGTAGATGAACAATTCCCCTGATGGCTTTTCTGGTGGTCTGGGGCTTATCGCTGGTTATAGCGATTTTCTCGCCGACCAGGGCGTTTGTAAGAGTGGACTTTCCGACGTTAGGCCGTCCTACAAAAGAGACAAAGCCTGCGCGGAATTGGTTAGTCATCTTCTTCAGAGTCCTCAGCTACCGGTTCAACACGCAATCGCACAATCACAGTTAGTAATCGCTTGCCCCGGCCCTCAACCCTATCGGCAGTTAGCTCGATTGAGCGAAGAGTTACGGTATCTCCTACCTTAGGTAGTCGACCTAATTCTTTGGTTAGTAATCCACCTACTGAATCAACATCTTCATCCTCAAGTTCGATCTCAAGTTTCTCCCCGAGCTCAAACAGTGAAAAACGAGCATTGACTCTGAAGACTCCTTCTTCTATTTCTTCAACGTCTGGAATTTCGCGGTCATACTCATCCACGATGTCTCCAACCAGCTCTTCAATAACATCTTCCATCGTCACTAGCCCAGCAACGCCTCCATACTCATCAATCACCACGGCAACATGAGTTGAGCTTCTCTGCATATCCTGAAGCAGATCTTTTAGGGGCTTGGATTCTGGAACAAACACTGCCTTTCGGGCAAGCTGCTCGGTAGTGCGCTCAAACATCAGTTTCGGGCTCTCGTGTAACACCTTGGCAACATCCTTTAGATACAAGATTCCAAGGATGTCATCGGTAGTTTTGCCAGTTACTGGAAGCCTTGAGTATCCACTGGATAGAAACATGGCCATAGCCTTATCTAGGTCTGAGTCGGAGGCAATGGTGGCGATATCAATTCTTGGCACCATAACCTCGCGTGTGATGGTCTCTGAAAACTCTTCAACCGACTCAATTAGATCTTGCTCGTACTCTTCAGCCTCTGTCGAGTCGCTTTCCTTTTTCGCAAACAGCTTGGTCAGGTTACTTAACCTGTCTGAGATGTTCATCTAAACTTTCTCGCTTTCATAGAACGCTTCAAGTATGGACTTTTGAATCCCAAACATTTCCTCTTCCTCTTCGGGTTCGGTGTGATCAAATCCAAGCAGATGCAAAATGCCGTGAGTTGTAAGAAGCAGTACTTCATTTGTTGTTTCGTGTCCAGCGGTTTCCGCCTGGCGACTAGCTACTGCTGGACATATCACTATATCCCCAAGCAAACCGGCAGGTGTTGGCTCGTGCTCTGTTCCAGGGCGAAGCTCATCCATTGGGAAGCTGAGCACGTCTGTGGGCCCAGGCTCATCCATCCATTGAATGTGAAGCGCCTCCATGGCCTGCTCGTCAACAAACATGATGGCTAATTCAGCACCGGGATGAATTTTCATCCGATCCAATGCAAATCCAGCCAGCTTTAGGACCCTTGCTTCATCAACCAAATGCTCGGTTTCATTACTAATCTCAATACTCAATTGTTTGAATCCCTCTGAGCTTTGGCAGCAGCTGCGGCATCGTAGGCATCAACAATTTTTCCAACTAACGGATGTCTGATGACATCCTTTGAGCTCAGTTTTGCAAAGTGTACGTCTTCGACTCCGGTAAGAACCTTAGATGCAATTGTCAGGCCCGATGCGCCGCCGGGAAGGTCAATCTGGGTGATATCTCCTGTGATAACCATTTTGGAATTGAAGCCAAGTCTGGTCAGGAACATTTTCATCTGCTCGCCGGTAGTGTTTTGAGCCTCGTCCAGAATGATGAATGAATCATTCAATGTTCGTCCTCGCATGTAGGCAAGCGGCGCAACCTCAATAGTTCCAGTGGCAATTAGTTTTGGAACTGAGTCTGGATCTAGCATTTCGTGAAGTGCGTCAAACAGCGGTCTTAGATATGGGTCAATCTTTTCGGAAAGCGTTCCAGGCAAAAAGCCGAGACGTTCTCCAGCTTCAACCGCAGGACGGGTGAGGATGATCCTCGAAACTTCCTTGCGCTGGAGGGCCTGAACAGCCTTTGCCATAGCAAGGTAAGTCTTTCCCGTTCCAGCTGGGCCGATACCAAAAACAATCGTGTTTGTATCAATTGCTTCAACGTAGCTTTTCTGCCCAGCGGTTTTTGGCCTGATTGATTTTCCACGGGAGCTAAGAATGCTCTGGGACAAAAGATCTGGTTCACTTCTTCGAAGATCGGCAGGGGATATTTCACGTCCAGTTGTCACTGCAGAGATGATTTGCTCAACTCTTGCTTTGGCCATGGCAACTTGTAAGCTCGGTCCAGATATATCCAATTGATTACCACGGGCAAGGAACTTAACCTCGGGAAAACCTTCTTCGATGGCCTTGAGTAAACGATCTTCGGGACCGAATACAAAAACTGGATCGACACCGGATATTTCAACTGAGGCGGTTATTGAATCTTGGGATTCAGAAGCGGTCAAGAGCCGTCCTTCGCTGAGTCGGAGATTATGTGCGCGTGCGCGTGAAATACGGTCTGCCCGGCTTCGGCACCGGTATTGAATTGAAGCTTAAATGAGCCAGCGGTGTATTTCCTTGCAAGGTCTGTAGCTGTGCTGAGAACTTCGGAGAGAATCTGCGGTGCCTGCTCAGACAGTTCCGCTACATCTCTATGGTGCTGCTTCGGAATTACCAAAAGGTGCACTTTGGCAAGTGGGGCGATGTCCCAAAAGGCCAAAGTGTTGGTGGTTTCTGCAATCAACTCGGTTGTTATCTCCCGAGAAACTATCTTGCAGAAAATACAGCTAGCTTCGCTCATGCTCATAAGTCTAGTTTTAGCCCAGGGGGCTAATTCCAATCCCCCAGTTTTGCCTGAAGATAAGACACTGCTGCCATCCCGGCCGTTGAAGTCCGAAGCACTCCAGCACCCATGCGAACCGAAGTAAATCCAGCTGAAGCAAAGGCTTCCAGCTCTGAATCCGAAATTCCCCCTTCGGGACCCACAACAATTGCAACCGAACCGGAGCTAGGGATTGACACCTGGCTAATCGAGGTATTTGCTTCTGGATCCAAGACCAACACTGAGTCAAAATCTGAAAGCCTGGAGATAAGTTCTTGAGAATTCAGAACCGCCTCAACTGATGGAGCAAATGCCCGAAGTGACTGCTTGGCCGCTTCAGTCACAATTGTCTGCCAGCGAGTTTGGCCCTTAATCTTCTTGTCATCTTTCCAAATAGAAATTGAGCGCTCAGCCTGCCAAGGGATCACCCTGTAGACACCAAGCTCAGTGCACGCTTGAATTGCCAGCTCATCCCGATCCCCCTTGGCTAAAGCTTGAACCAGATGTAATGCAACTGGAGGTGCAGGAACCGTCTCTACACTCTCAACACTCATCTCAAGTGTGTCCTTGCCGACCTTAGATACTTTTCCCCGAATCTTCAGGCCTGACCCATCACTGATAGCTATTGCCTCGCCTGGAATCATTCGCCGAACACCAACGGCATGTTTGGCTTCTGGTCCACCGAGAACAAAAGTTGATCCAACTAGAGTGTCTTTACCGATGGCTGTAAAGAAAAGCGGCTCAACCACGGCGTCTGCCCTGGAATGAACCTGACTTGCGAGCAACTAAGCCTGCGGCATCGCTCTTGCGATAACCGGCAAGGGTCCTAAAAAGCTCTTTCTGCTTCGAATCAAGCTTGTTTGGAATCCTCACCTGAATACTCACTAGTAGATCGCCTCGGCCAGACTGGCGCAGTCTGCCAAATCCTTTGCCTTTTACCGCAATCACATCGCCACTTTGACTACCAGCTGGAACTTGAATATCAATTTCACCATCAAAAGTTTCTATCTTGACCATGGTTCCTAAAACAGCATCGTGCAATGGCACTTCCAGCTCACACAGTAACTCGTCACCATTTCTTGAGAAGTACTGGTGTGGGGCAAGAGAAATGTCCACGTAGAGATCTCCGCTCGGACCTCCCCCAAATCCAACTTCACCGGATCCAGCCAGTTGCAAACGCAAACCGTCTTCGACTCCGGCAGGAATTTTCAGTTCGATATCGCGCCTTGCGCGAACTCTTCCCTGTCCGCGACAGCTCAAGCAAGGTTCAGGAATAATGTGCCCGTAACCACGGCAGGAACCGCAGGGACTTGAGGTGATTACCGAGCCAAGTAAAGAACGCACCTGAGTCTGAACCTGGCCTGCACCACGACAAATGTCACACACCTGAGCACTGGTGCCGGGTTTTGCACAAGTTCCATTACAGGTATCGCAAAGAACAGCGGTGTCAACGGGAATCGATTTCTCAACCCCAAAAACCGCTTCTTCAAAAGTTAGCTCGACACGAAGAAGGGCGTCTTGTCCTCTTTCGGCGCGAGAGCGTGGTCCTCGCGATCCGCCACCGCCAAAGAATGTCTCAAAGATATCTCCAAAGCCAAAACCGCCGTCTGAGCCACCAGAGTCATAGCTTCTTCTTGACTGTTCATCCCCCAGCACTTCGTAGGCGTGGGTCACAGATTTAAACCTCTCTTGAGCTTCTTCAGAAGGGTTCACATCCGGGTGAAGTTCACGGGCGAGTTTTCTGTAGGCCTTTTTTATTTCTTCGGATGAGGCATTTCGCTGCAACCCTAGGGTTTTGTAATGGTCTGACAATTACTGAGGACCTCCGAGTGATTTGGTCAGATACCTGGCAACCGCCCTAACCGCACCGATGTTCGATGAATAGTCCATACGAGTCGGACCAATCACTCCGACCTTGGCAATTTCGCTTCCTTGGTTTTCGTATCCTGAGACCACAACCGAAGTTGAAGATAGTGCGTCGACACTGTTTTCTCTACCAATTAGAAGTGAGACGCCGTGCTGATCGGCTTGCATCTCTGAAATCAGCTTTAGCAGCACAACCTGCTCTTCGATTGCTTCCAGAACTGGTGAAATACTGCCAGGAAAATCATCTTCACGCCTTGCAAGATTTGAAGTTCCAGCAAGCAGAATCTTCTCCCGGCTGTTTGCATCTACAAGCGCAAGTAGTTCAGGGGTTACTCGCTCGGCCAAGGGCTTGATTTTCCCGGTTGCCTTCTGTGCAATTGTTTTGGCAATGGCCGAAACTTCAGCCAGACCCTTACCGGTCAATGACTCGTTCAGGAGATTGCGAAGCTTTTCAATATCGGTTGATTCATAACCACCAGGAATTTCAAGAACATGTTGCTGAATGCGACCTGAATCTGTGATCAGCATAAGAAGGAGTCGCTTCTCGTCGATGGAGATGATTTCAATGTGCCGAACCGATGCGCGACCCAAACTCGGGTACTGAACCAAAGCGACCTGGTTGGTTAGCTGAGATAAAAGCCTTACGGTCTGACCAAGTGTTTCGTCTAAGTCTGAGCTCTTGGATAAAAAGCCTTCGATAGCTACCTTCTCGGCGGCAGAAAGCGGCTTTACTTCACTGAGTTGATCAACAAACATTCGGTAGCCCTTGTCTGTAGGAACTCGTCCGCTTGAAGTATGAGGTGCAACAATCAGCTCTTCTTCTTCAAGAATTGCCATGTCGTTTCGAATGGTTGCAGCCGATACTCCGAACGAGTGTCGCTCAACAAGGGATTTTGAACCCACCGGCTCTTTAGATGCGATGTAGTCGCGAACGATTGCCTTTAGGACCTCGAGCGGTCTATCTGGAATCACGCGCTGTTCACCTGCCTGTTAGCACTCAATGGATCTGAGTGCCAATATTACCCGCAACTTGATGGCTTGGTCAGTTTGTTAATGTGCGAACGACAGCATCGGCTAGTAGACGGCCTCTCAGAGTCAGAACCAACCTTCCTTTCAAGGCTTGCGGCCCGTCAATAAGTTCATCGGCAATCAGCTGCGGGATGCGAGATTTTGCTCCCTGTTCTAGTTGTTCAAGTTCGTCAATGCTCATTCCGGTTGCGGTTCTTGATTCAAGCAGCACTCTTTCGAGCCTGGCTGTGGATTCCGTAAGCTGCTCACGCCCTGCAGCTGGAGATACTGATTCTTCGAGTTTCTTGGAGTAGCTAAGTGGATGCTTCTGATTCCACCATCGAACCGATCCAAGGTGTGAATGAGCACCAGGACCGTAGCCCCACCAGTCCTGACCTATCCAATAAGCCAGGTTGTGTTTGGACTGTAGTTTCTCAGATTTGGACCAGTTGCTGATCTCATACCAGGTGTATCCGGCAGCAATCAAAAGCTTCTCTGTTAGCTCATACTTTTCAGCCTGAAGGTCTTCATCGACATCTGCTAGCTCGCCAGATTTAATCTGCCTAGCAAGTTTTGTTCCCGGCTCAACAATCAATGAGTAGGCCGAGATGTGATCTGGTCCAAGAGAAATTGCCGCCTCCAGGCTTGCCTGCCACTGCGCAATTGTCTCACCCGGTGCGCCAAAGATTAAGTCGAGAGATGTACCAAAGCCTAGATCTTTGACAATTTCGAAAGCTTTTGAAACGTTCTCTGGATTGTGACTGCGCTCTAGAGTGTCGAGAACGCTTTGAACTCCTGATTGCATGCCGATGGAAACTCGGTTGAATCCTGCTTCTCTAAGTGCTGAAAACTTTTCAAAAGTGACAGTGTCGGGATTCGCTTCTGTGGTTATCTCGGCATTGTCTGTAAATCCAAAGGTCTGCTCGAGCGAATTGAGGATGTCGATTAAGTCTGTGGCTGGGAGCAGCGACGGGGTCCCACCACCAAAAAAGACAGTGCTGAACTTTCTTGACGCAACCTTGGACTGCGCCAGGACCCGAGCTGAAAAGTCAATTTCAGAAATCAGCGACGCCGCGTAATCACTTTGCTTGAGCGAGCCCAACTGGGTAGCAGTGTAGGTATTGAAATCACAGTAGCCGCAAATGTCTTTACAAAAAGGTATGTGAACGTAGGCGTGGAAAGTTCTTGTATCGCTGCCTGCAATCTCGGATTCGGAAAGCAATCCATTCTCGGGAGCTTTATCTCCCTCTGGTAAAGGCCCGGCCATTTACTTGGCCTTCTTCTCGCCCTTTTTTTCGCCGTCTGAAGAAAGTGCGGCGATGAAGGCTTCTTGAGGAACCTCAACCCGTCCAACCATCTTCATGCGCTTCTTTCCTTCTTTTTGCTTCTCCAGAAGCTTGCGCTTACGAGAAATATCTCCTCCGTAGCACTTTGCCAAAACATCTTTTCTAACAGCACGGATTGATTCTCTAGCAATGATTCGCGCTCCGATTGCTGCCTGGATGGGAACCTCAAACTGCTGCCTCGGAATCAACTCACGAAGCTTGCCGGTAATCATCACACCGTAGGCGTAGGCCTTGTCTTTGTGGACAATCGCACTAAAAGCATCTACCTGCTCGCCTTGCAACAAAAGATCTACCTTTACTAAATCTCCCTCGGCAAGACCGGCTTCTTCATAGTCCAAGGACGCGTATCCCTGAGTCTTACTTTTTAGTTGATCAAAGAAGTCAAATACGATCTCGGCTAAAGGAAGCGTGTAGCGAAGCTGCACGCGATCTTCACCGAGGTATTGCATGTCAATCATCACACCGCGTCTGGTCTGGCAGAGATCCATGATGGTTCCCACATAAGCCTTTGGCGCCAGGATTGTGGATCGAACCATGGGTTCAAGTACTTTCCTGATTTTTCCGCCCGGGAATTCGCTCGGGTTTGTCACTGTGACTTCTTTACCGTCTTCTAGTGTGACTTCGTAAACTACGGAAGGAGCGGTTGCGATTAGTTCAAGCCCGAACTCGCGCTCAAGACGTTCCGTAACAATTTCCAGATGCAACAACCCTAGGAAGCCGCAGCGGAAACCAAATCCAAGAGCAACTGATGTCTCTGGTTCGTAAACCAACGCGGCATCTGAGAGCTTGAGCTTGTCGAGTGCTTCGCGAAGATCTGGGTAGTCGGAACCGTCGATTGGATAGACGCCAGAAAACACCATCGGTAGCGGTTCTGAGTATCCAACCAACGCTTGGGTAGCGGGTTTGTTAACGGTTGTAACTGTGTCACCGACCTTGGACTGGCGAACATCCTTTACTCCAGTAATTAGGTAACCTACTTCGCCCACCCCTAGACCTTGAGTTGGTTCTGGTTCCGGTGAACTAACTCCAATTTCTAAAAGCTCGTGAACTGCTCTGGTTGACATCATCTGAATCTTCTCGCGAGGCGAAAGGCTTCCATCAATCATTCGAACGTAGGTGACTACCCCTCGGTAGCTGTCATATACCGAGTCAAAAATCATCGCGCGAGCTGGGGCGTTTGGGTCTCCCTGCGGGGCAGGGACCGTGGCTACGATTTTGTCGAGCAGCTCCCCGACACCGATTCCAGTCTTTCCTGAAACGCGCAGGCAATCGGCCGGGTCTCCCCCGATTAGGTTTGCTAGTTCTTCGGCATACTTGTCCGGCTGGGCAGCTGGTAGGTCAATTTTGTTTAGTACAGGAATAATGGTGAGATCGTTTTCCATCGCAAGATACAAGTTGGCGAGGGTTTGGGCTTCGATGCCCTGAGCGGCATCTACTAGTAGCACCGCACCTTCACAAGCTGCCAGTGATCTAGAAACTTCGTAGGTGAAATCAACGTGGCCCGGAGTGTCAATCATGTTCAAGGCAAAGACGTCTCCGCCAACAGCCCAAGGCATACGAACGGCCTGGGATTTAATGGTGATTCCACGCTCGCGCTCAATGTCCATGCGATCGAGATACTGCGCCCGCATCGAGCGGTCATCGACAACACCGGTTAGCTGAAGCATTCGGTCAGCCAGGGTTGATTTCCCATGGTCAATGTGGGCGATGATGCAGAAGTTGCGCAGCTGCCCGGGAGGCGTCTTTGACGGCTCCAGCTTGGTTGTTGCGCGTGGCGACAAGGGCAAATCCTTATGGTGGGAGGCTTGGGACCTAGCCTCCATTCTCGCACAAGCCCTCGCATCCGAGGCCTCTGCGGCCCTGATCAACAGTTGCCTCTACTGCCAGCTAGCTAGTAAGCTAAACCAGTTGGGTATCCCCAAAACGAAAGAAAAAAATGGCAAATATCAAGTCCCAGGTCAAGAGAATCTTGACCAACAAGAAGGCAACTGACCGCAACCGCGCCGTCAAGAGCGAGCTCAAGACTGCAATCCGTGCTGCCCGCGAGGCAACTACCGGTGGCGACAAGGCCGCAGCTGCTGCTGCAGTTTCTGCAGCTAACCGCAAGCTGGACAAGGCAGTTTCCAAGGGCGTCATTCACAAGAACCAGGCCGCTAACCGCAAGTCAGCTCTTGCCAAGAAGGCATCAGTCCTGAAGTAAAGATTTGTTTACGAAAAAACACCGAGGCCTTCTAGGTCTCGGTGTTTTTTTGTCCTCGGTTGGAAAGCAGTAAAACTAGCTTCTCGAGTGCAAAAACAGGATCTCTTTCCGCACCCTTGACTGCAGCATCAGCGGTTGCAACAGCCATAACGGCGTTTGCTAGACCTTCCTCGCTCCAGCCAGCTAAGTCCTTACGCGCGCGATCAATCTGCCAAGGCTGGGCTCCAACTGTTGCCGCACTTGCGTATTTGTTTCCATAGACCTTGGCCATTAGTCGCACCTTCATTGCAAACGCTGCGACCACTGGAACTGGGTCCGCACCGGTTGTCAAAGCGTGTCTCAAGAGCGCCAGGGCTTCGGCGCTTTGGCCAGCGAGTGCTGCATCGGCGACCTTGAACGCGTTGGTCTCAACCCTTCCGCCGTAGTACTTATCAACGGTTGCTTCATCAATGGATTCCGACTGATCAACAAGTAGTTGCGAGCAAGCAGCGGCCAGTTCCGATAGGTCATCAGCAAAGGCATCAGCCAGAGCCCTTAGGGCTCCAGGAGTTATCTTCCTGCCGGCTGCCGCAAACTCAGACTGGATAAAGGCTGCCTTATCTGAGTCCTTCTTGATCTCGGGACAAGCAATCTCGACTGCAAAATCCGATGCACGAATGGCGTCGATCAACTTCTTACCTCTAACACTCGAGGCGTTGTGACGCAAGACAATGGTGGTATCCGGACTTGGATCAGAAAGATAGCTCAAACCATCCTCGATTAGCGCATCCGAGCACTTCTCAAATCCTTCAATCAGAACCAGGCGTGGCTCCATAAATAGAGATGGGCTGGCAAGAGCTGTTAGTTGACCTGCGGCGTAGTCACTGGCGAGTATCTCGTGAACTTCTAATCCTGCGTCTGATTTTTTCAATGCGTCACGAATTGCACGTATCGCTCGATCGGCAACGTAGTCTTCTGGGCCAGAAACAAAAACAATAGGAGCCGGCTTGGCATCTCGCCAGCTAACTTGCTTTGCTTTTCCCACGTGCCTAGCCTACTAACCGCTACCTGACCAGCTAATCGCACCACCAGCAACCGATATTGCTAATGAACCATGCTGATCGGTTCTTAGAACCTGAGAACCCGAGCGCGCCAGCAGATCTAGTAGTTCCTTTCCAGGGTGTCCATAGCCATTTTGCTCACCCACGGAAATCACGGCTAGCTTCGGTCGAAGGCTTTCGTGAAGCGCTGCTGACTGATCGTTTGATCCGTGATGGGAAACCTTCAAAATCAGAGGTTTATCGGAACGGCTAAGAATTCCTGTTGCGCTGGTTTTGATTCGCTGCTGGCCAGCTTCCCCTAGGTCGCCAAGTAGCAGCAAGTCATAATCAGGACTACTAAATATCATGACAACTGATGCGTCATTTGAGTCTTTCGCCTCAGTGGCCTCTTTGGATGGGGCAAGGATTCGCCATACAAATTCGCCCAATGTCCCAGAGATTGTTGGCTCAGCAGTAATCAATCTGGCTTTTCGATTGGCAAGTAGATCAAGAGCCTGCTTAGTGGCTGGCCTATCGTCTGGAAATCCTGAAACTATCGCGGTTGAAACTGGTCTGTTATCTATAGCTCCCCTAATTCCACCGACATGATCAAAATCAAAATGAGAAAGCACCAGAAGGTCTATTCGAGAAATTTCCAATTCCGCTAAGCATCGATTGATGAGATCGTCATCTGATCCCACGTCAATAACCGCTGTTCGCCCTTGAGATTGGATAACGAAGGCATCGCCTTGACCAACATCACAGGCCACCAAAGACCAGTGTCTAAGCGGCCAGGATTTTGGAAGAATTTCTGAAGCAGCTGGAACCGAGATAGTTGCAACAGAGACAACTACAAGTGCGCCGATACCGAGTTGCTTAATTCTTACTGAGTCCGACCGCAGCCACGCCGCTACTGCGAAGATGAGTAAAACACTGAGAATTGTGGCAGGCCACCCGGTAGCCCAAGGAAAGTAAGCAACCGGCAATCCCGAAAAGAACATTGCAACCGCTTCGATCACCCACGTCCCCAAAGACGCAACCCAGGAAACGATCGAAACCAGTGGCAGTGCAACTGGAGTTAGAACTAGCGCAATCATGCCAAGTACCGTGACCGGTGCAACCATGGGACCAGCCAGTAAGTTTGCAATCACGGAATAGGTAGGAAGACCTGGCTGAAGTTGCATTAGAAGCGGCAGGCAAAAAAGCTGTGCCGCTAATGTCACAGAAAGTCCGAGTGCCAGCGGAACAGGCATTCGACTGGATAGTTTTTCGGCCATTGCCGGTGCCAGAAGCAAGATCCCAGCGGTTGCCAAAACTGATAGCCCGAACCCAAACTCAACTGCTAACCAGGGATCCGCAATAAGCAAGATGATGGCCGCAATAGCTAGGGCGTTCAGGGCCCAGGCTCGGCGCCCAAGCGCAATCATGACAATCACACTTGCGGCCATAACACCGGCTCGTAAAACACTCGGGTCGGGTCCAATCAACAAAACGTACAGTCCAAGTGCAGCAAGTGAAATGACAGTGCGTCCCGCTCGGCCAAACCGTAAGGACACTGCGATCAGATAGACCATTCCAACCACAATCGCGCAATTGGAGCCTGAGACCGCAACCAGATGAGTCAACGAAACAATCCGCATTTGCTCTTCAAGCTCTGGACTCAAGGCGCTGATTTCCCCAATTGCAAGACCCGCTACCAGGGTCTTGGAATCGGGGGTTAGGCCCGATAGGGATGCAACATAGTTTGCTCGAAGAGCATTCAGAATCCCTTGAGTGTTTTCAGGAGCTGAAACAATCTCAATAGCCGTTAGTGGTTTGACTAAAAACGCATCTCTTGAGTTTCGACCTGCAGGTTCAAACTTGCCTTCAAAACCTACGCTGACTCCGCGAGCAAGCTCTGCTCCGTCGTAAATAAGATACCCGCGTCCATCGACCTGGTTGCCATCGATGGATTTTAGAAATACCGCAACTCCATACACGGGTTCCCGATCAAAGTTTTGAAAAATCTCTTTCGGGCGATTTAGAACCTCCAACTCAACTGAGGCTTTTGTTTTCGCCTCGGCAAGTTCCACAAGCCAAGCAGGCTTAGTCAGTTCTGTCTGCAACCACAGGGATAATCCACCCAGCACCAAAGCGGCGCCTAAAAGGGCAGCTAGTGCCCGCTTTGCCTCGCCAACCATTACAGTTGCGAAGAACATGAGCAACCCAAGAACAAGTGGAACCCAGACCGGCCACGTATCGAAAGCCGTAAAGAGGGCAAGGATCGCCCACAACCCCAAGCCCGCGAGAGTAAGGGTCACAACGTGATCAAATCAACAAACCCGGAAAAAATTGAATCTCCTATGCCGCTAACGTTTAGCAAATCCTCTTTGGCCTTGAACCCGCCATTTGCATCACGATAGGCGATTATTCGTGCTGAAAGTGCTGGGCCAATTCCGGGAAGCTCTTCAAGTTGTTCGGCCGTTGCGCGGTTGATGCTGATCAACCCACCAGGTGCAGCCCCACCAGTTTCGGCAACGTCACCAATTTTGTAGACAACAACCTGCTCTCCATCTGATAGTTCTCTAGCTAAGTTCACGCTCGAGTTATCGGCTTGGTCTGTCAGACCCCCAGCAGCAAAGACAGCATCAACCAGACGAGCGCCTAAAGGAAGTTGATACATCCCAGGGGATGCAACCTCACCAACGATGTGCACATAAAGGTACTGCTCGAACGCCTCCGCTTCACTTCCGGGTTCAGACACTTCAAACTCCCCCGAGGGTGCCTCGGGTCTATTCACAGCAACCAGAACAAGTGACACAACTGCGACAAGAGCGGCCAAGGCTAAAAGCAGCTGCTTTGAAACTTTTTGATCACCCGAGAGCGCAGAAATAAGCTGCTGCTTGAGCCAGTCCATAGCCCAAAGATAAATTGAATGAGAGGCTTCAGAAAGTGCCTGGGTCTAATCTGTGTAAAAGAAATTAGGCAGTTGCGATGTTGACAAGCTTGGGTGCACGCACAATCACATTCTTGATTTGCTTTCCGACCAAGGCATTTTGAACGTTAATCGACGCCATTGCCAGCGCCTCTAGCTCAGTTTCAGAAATGGATGAGGAGACCTCAAACTTGTCTCGGAGTTTGCCATCGACTTGAACCACGGCAGTCAAGCTATCCCTAACTAGCAAGCTTGCAATTGGCTCCGCAAATCCAGCCAATGCAACGGCTGGCTTGTGGCCAAGTGACTGCCACATGTCTTCTGCCGTGTAGGGAGCGAACAAACTAAGCGCCTTAGCAACGGTTTCAGCCGCCTCACGAACAGCTGGATCTGAGCCACCGGCTGAGCCATCAATGGCTTTTCGCAAAGCATTGACCAGCTCCATGATCTTGGCAACACCCACGTTGAACTTGAAAGATTCGATCTGCTCAGGAAACTCCTTCAAGAAAAGATGAGTTGCTCTTCTAAGATCGTTATCTCCGGTTGCAAAATCCACACCGGGCTTGCTTGTGACATCCTTGGCACATCTCCAAGCACGGGCCAAGAACTTAGCGCTAGCGGCCGGTGAAACATCAGCCCAGTCGATGTCGTCTTCTGGAGGGCCAGCAAAAGCCATTGTTAGGCGCACAGCATCTACGCCGTGCTCATCTAACTGCTCGGAAAGTCGAACCAAGTTGCCGCGAGATTTACTCATCGCCGAGCCGTTCATCAAAACCATGCCCTGGTTCAAAAGTCTGGTGAAGGGCTCTTCAAATTCAACGTGACCCAGATCGTGAAGCACCTTGGTGAAAAAGCGTGCATACAGAAGGTGCAGAATCGCGTGAGTGACTCCACCGACGTACTGATCAACCGGAGCCCACTTTTTGGCCTCATCCTTCGGAAATGCCTCTGTGTCTGAATTTGGAGAAAGGAATCTCAAGAAGTACCAAGAGGAATCGACGAAGGTATCCATGGTGTCGGTATCTCGCTTGGCAGCCTGGCCACACTTTGGACAAGTCACATTCACCCAGTCACTTGCTCCCCCAAGAGGGGAGGTTCCCTTAGGAGATAAATCAAGTCCCTTGGCATCAGGAAGTTTGATTGGAAGCTCACTAGCTGGAACCGGAACCTCGCCACAAGATTCACAGTGAACAATTGGAATCGGGGTGCCCCAGTAGCGCTGGCGAGATATCAACCAGTCACGAAGCCTGAAGTTCTTGGCTTTTTTACCAAGTCCCTTGGACGCCAGAATCTCCGTGATCTTTGCAATTGCTTCAGCTTTTTTAAGTCCATTAAGCTCACCAGAATTGACCATCACGCCATCGCCAGTTGTTGCAACGCCCGACACAGAAGGATCATCTTCGCCGGTGTCGACAACGACCTGAACTGGCAAATTGTTTTGGCGAGCAAAATCCAAATCGCGCTGGTCATGAGCTGGAACTGCCATGATGGCGCCGGTTCCATAATCAGCAAGAACGTAATCAGCGGCCCAAATTGGTAGCTTCTCACCGTTTACTGGATTGATTGCGAATCTGCCAAGATCGATGCCACGCTTTGGTCTATCGGTTGCAAGTCGATCGATGTCGTTGGTTTTCTTGGTCTCTTCCAAAAAGTCCTGAAACTTGATACGCACCTCTGGTGCCGCCTCGGAAGCTAACTCTGCCGCTAAGTCAGAATCGGCTGCTACGACCATAAAGGTTGCGCCGAACAAAGTGTCAGGGCGGGTTGTGTAAACCTCGATTGGGTTTTTTCTTGCTTCAATCTCGAACTTGACCTCTGCTCCGTAGGATCTTCCAATCCAATTGCGCTGCATAGTCAGCACCTTCGCAGGCCAAGCTCCCTCAAGAGTGTCCAGATCGTCAAGCAATCTGTCTGCGTAGTCGGTGACCTTGAAATACCACTGAGTAAGGGCCTTCTTCGTGACTGCTGTGTCACATCTTTCACAAAGACCCTGCACTACCTGCTCGTTGGCAAGCACGGTTTGACAGGAAGGGCACCAGTTTACGTTTGAATTCTTTCGGTAAGCCAAGCCCTTGTTATAAAACTCAAGAAACAACCACTGGTTCCATTTGTAATACTCGGGGTCGGAAGTGATTAGCACTCGGTCCCAGTCAAAGCTGCAGGCATACCTACGCATTGAGGCTTTTTGCTGAGCGATGTTGTCGTAGGTCCAACCTCTTGGATCTAGTCCACGCTTGATTGCAGCGTTCTCGGCAGGAAGACCAAAGGAGTCCCAGCCGATTGGGTGCATGACGTTGAAGCCCTTTTGAATCCAATACCTGGCTATTACATCGCCCAGTGCATAAGCTTCGGCGTGACCCATGTGCAGATCCCCTGATGGGTATGGAAACATATCCAACACGTACTTCTTGGGTCTTTTATCTTCTGGCTTGCCAGAATCAAAAGGCTTTAGTTGGTCCCAAACCGGCAGCCACTTATCTGTTAACGCCTTAGCGTCAAACTGAACTGGCTCGGTGGACAAGTTAAGGCTCCTAAAAATTGCAGATAATCCTTTGGCAAGGTTACCAAGGCTTAGGGTTTGGAATTACTTTCTTGTAGGCGGCCACAAAGTAATCACTGCGGTAAGAACCGCCCAGCCAAGGGGAATCATGCCTAATCTGTCAGATCCCTGCCAGGCAATAACAGCTAGCAGGCTCAGTGCAACTGAGGCACCCAGTGGCCAGTATTTCGAGATCTTGTTTTTTCGAGCGAGCACAGCAAGTGCAACCGAAGCTGCGCCAATCACAATTAGTCCAAGCAGTATGCCCGTGACAAGTAGTGCTAGATCTTCCATGTCAATTGCCTCCTAGAGCTCTAAGTAGCGCCTTGGATTTGAGCATAGTTTCTTCAAACTCACTTGCTGGATCTGAATCGATGGTGATTCCTCCCCCAACTCCTAAACTTGCTGAGTTTCCTTCAAAAACTAATGTTCTGATGGTCATACCAAAATCAGCTGAGCCATCAAAACCTAAGTATCCAAAAGCACCTGAGTAAATTTCTCGCGGAGCTGCTTCAAGCTCTTTCAAAATCTCAACAGCTCTAATCTTTGGTGCTCCAGTCATCGAGCCTGCTGGGAAACAGGCTGCCAGCGCGCTGGTCGCGTTCTGATCAGCTCTCAGAGTTCCCGTGACGGTGCTAACTAACTGATGGACAGTTGCGTAGCTTTCGATGTCAAAGAGTTTTTCAACCACTATTGAATCTGACTCACAAACTCGGCCCAGATCGTTTCTCATCAGATCAACAATCATCAGGTTTTCGGCTCGCTCTTTTTCGTTGTTCACAAGCTCATCTGCAATCTGGATATCCTCTGCTAGGTCTTTAGACCTTGGCCTAGTTCCTTTGATTGGTTTTGATGAGACTTTGCCGCTTGCAGAAACTTTCAGGAACTGTTCTGGAGATGAGCTCACAATCTCAACACCCCCGAGCTTTAGATAGCCTCCGTATGGTGCGGGGTTTGATTCGCGTAAGGAAAGAAATGTCTTGAGGGCATCGGCGTCGTGCTCAATGGAAATCTGGTTGGTAAGACACAGCTGAAAAACATCCCCGGTCTTGATGTGCTCCTTGGCTTTTTGGATTAGCTCCAGATAGCTCTGCTTTGAGTGTCGAAGACTGCTGGAGATAAGTTTTGGTTCCTTAGTTTTTTGCTTATACGAGGCAACTTCCCCGCCTACCAAGGTAAGTCGCAGTAGCGCTGCTCGATACCAGTTCACAAACTCGTCTCGGGTTTCAAATAGGCCTATGAAGTACATGCTCTTGGTTGAGTGATCAAATACCATGGCCCGATCTACGATCATGAACTTGGACTTTGGATGAATGCCACCGTTGCCTTCATCACTGAGTTCATATCCCAGATAGCCAACCAGCCCCGGCCTAAAACTGAAAGGAACCTCCTCGTCAGAAAGTGACACTATCGCTTGGTTGATGGCGCTTAGGTGCTCGCTTGCGAGCGCGAAGGCCCCATCTGCCGCTTCGATTACTGAACCTGCGGATCCGATTACCGAAACCGGTTCGTCTTGGTTAGTTGATCTATCAAGCCAGAATGCATTTGAGTCTTTGGAGTGCATGGCTAGAAAGGCATCGGCTGGGTTGACCCAGCCGCGAAGCTTTTCTATCTCTAGACGCAAAGTAGTTCACCTAATCGGGGTTTGTTGAAAATCGCTTCTGGAAATGCTCGTAATCTATAGATTAGAGCAAGGTCGACCTGGAGGATTTTGATGAGCGTTCTAGGAGATTTCTATCGCCTGGAAGCTGGCGAACTAAAGCCTGTCATTGAATCTTCATCTGATGTGCAACTTAGGGTTGCAGACTCCTGGCTTGTAGAGGATGGTCGAGTTAGGTCTTTAGCCGCTCACTTTGAACGCTTCGGGTCTTGGGTCACTAATGAAGATGCGGACCAGGACAACTACCTACCGGGGTTTTATGCCGAGATTAGACGCTTACTTCCAAGGATCGGGCGTTGGTTCCCGCGTATGGAATATCACGCTGAGCAGCCCTCAAACCTTCGGCTTTATCTTCGGCTTCGCGAAGCGCCTGCGAAGATGGAATCCGTATCGCTCTGGAGCTACCCCGAGCCTGATCCCCGTGTTAGTCCTTCCATTAAGGGTCCCGACTTATCCTTGTGTCAGCAATTAAGGCGCCATGCCAACATGAACGGTGCTGGTGAAGCTGTCATTACTAACTCCAAGGGTTTTGTTGCGGAGGGCGCTCTAAGTGCGTTGGTGTGGTGGCGAGGTGATGTGCTTTGCTCCTCGGATGATCAAACTAATTGGCTGCCTTCAATAACACGTGATGAGGTGCTCTCGATTGCATCCCAGATGGGTTATGAGGTGAGGCTTGAAAACGTCAAGCCTGAAGACCTAGCCAGATTGCCTATTTGGGCACTTAGTTCCCTAAATGGCATCATGCCGGTTCGATCATGGGTGGGAATTGCCGATGAGCTACCTGAATCAGTGAATCTGGAGGCGTTCGTAAAGCGGCTAAAGCTGCTTGGTACACAGCTGGACTAAAGCTAACCATCAGGGTTTTCTCACCCTTTTCGTGGGATGATTTTCATGTGAATGAAATTCTGGACTGGTTGCTTGCTGGAGTATCCGGCATTGACCCGTTCTGGCGTAACTTCTTCGCAGGCCTTGCCATCATGCTCGAAACCTCTTTGTTTATTGGGTTGATTGTTCCTGGTGACACCGTGGTTCTGGTTGCCTCCACAGGGGTAGCTGACTTGCCGGACTTTTTCTGGCTGGTGGGTGCGGTCTTAATTGGATCGATGATTGGTGAAACCATTGGTTTCTCGATTGGAAGACTCTTTGGGGCAAGGATTAGAGCCTCGAAGCTAGGCCAGCGCTTTGGTGAAGAGAACTGGAAGCGAGCCGATATCTTCGTTGAAAAGCGCGGCGGGCCAGCGGTTGCAATCTCTAGGTTCCTGCCAGTTCTTCACTCGCTAGTGCCGGTGGTGGCTGGGGCCACGACCATGCGCTACAAAACCTTCATCATCTGGACCTTCGGGGCTTGCCTGGTCTGGGCTAGCACCTACGTGGGTATTGGCTACATCGCCAGAGCCAGCTACCAGGAGGTTGCCTCCAACTTCAAGTTCGGTGCCCTGGCGTTTGTTGGAATCCTTGCCGTTTTTATCCTGATTATTCACCTGGCTAAGACCAAGATCTCCAAGGTTGCTGACCAGATGATCGATGAAGAGATCCAAAAAACCAACAAATAACTGCCCTTCAGGGCCGATTTTCCTTTGTCGGTCGATAGCCATACACTAATGATTATTCGAACACTTGTTCGAATAATTAGCCGTTTATGGGGAAGATTCGTGATTGCAGTCGACGAAAACGTCAAGGTACTAACTAACCGGGCCGGTGAGCCCGTTCGCTTCAGCTGGCGAAATGGCAGCTACCAGGTCACCTCCCGTCCAGAGCGCTGGTACTCCAGAAAGTCCTGGTGGCTAGAAGCCAGCCGCGCTCAGCGCGGCATTGGGTCAGAGGTTTTAGAAGTTGAGATGTGGCGCATCACTGCCAGCAAAGGAATCAACTCCCCCAATGAATTTGAATTGCTTCACAGTCAGACAAATGACCGCTGGCAATTGGTTCGAATCTTTGGCTAAGTATGTCCTTTACTCACCTGAACGTCTGCTCTGCTTACTCGTTTCACTTTGGAACTGCTAAGCCTGATCAGCTCGCCCAAGCTGCCGCAAGCTTTGGTCAAGATGCGCTAGCTATAACGGATCAAAATGGTCTTTATGGAGCAGTGAAACACATCGGGTCATGCCTAGATAAAAACATCAGTCCAATAGTTGGAGTCCGACTAAAGGTTCAAAATCGCGGGACAGTAACAATTCTTGCTCGAGGACACAACAAAGGATCTGGCTGGGCTGCTATTTGCAAAATAGTTTCTAAAGCTCAAAGCAAATCAAAAAAAGAAATAGTTATCTCTGAAAAGAATTTAGCTGAGCTGGTAGCAACCGATGGTAAACCTAACTGCACCATCTTGCTCGGGCCGGACTCGGATTTTGGTCAAGCAGTTATAGGCTCGAACGCCACTAACTCCGCTAGGTCACTACTGGCTTGGCAAGAGCTAATTCCGGTTGGCGAATGTCTAAGGGTAGAAATTGTCTCTCATCTAACTGAGCCTGGAACAAACTACTCAACCCTGCAGGCTAGACGAATGCTTCAACTGGCTATAACGGTTGATGTTAAGCCTGTTATAACAAACGCGGTTCGCTATCTAGAGCCAGATGATGCACTAACCGGAGATGTTTTAGATGCCGCAAGACACCTGGAACCGCTGGGAATCTTTACTCCTCAACCCAACGCTCAGGCTTGGCTCAAGCCGGAATCGCTAATGAAACAACTCGCCGTTGAGATAGCGCAGAGCCAGGAATTAGCAGCGAGTCTTCTAAAAAACACCGAGGAGCTGGCAAATAGCCTTCGGCTTGATCCGGTTAGCGATTGCGACTGGTCAAGGCCTAAAACTCCTGAGAAATCAGCTCTGGGAATTGAGGGAAACCCTTTTGAGGTGCTCTGGCAAAAAGCTCACGCTGGCATTAGCTGGCGCTATTCAAACCTCTCAGAAGACAAGCTGCTTCCGGTTAGACATCGGCTGCATCAAGAGCTGATAACAATCAACAAGCTGGGCTTTGCAACCTACTTCCTAACTGTTGCTGACGTTGCCCAGATGATTAGGGACATGCGCATTCGAACTGCAGCCCGAGGCTCAGGTGCTGGGTCGCTAACGAATTACCTTCTGGGAATCAGTGGGGTTGACCCTATTGAGCACGATCTGCTGTTTGAGAGATTTCTAAGTACCGAGCGATCTAGCCTTCCAGATATCGATATCGATGTTGAATCGGCCAGAAGGCATGAGATTTATCGAGCAATCTTTAAGCGCTACGGCGGCAATCGAGTCACACTACTTTCGATGCAGTCCACCTACCGCGGTCGAGGAGCAGTTCGAGATGGCGGCTTAGCACTTGGCTTTGAAGAAGATCAGATTGATGAGATAGCAAAAAGTATCTGGCGCTTCAGTGCTAGAAACTTCCGGGGAATGCTGGGGCAAAAACCTGAACTTAAAAAACTAGCCCAGCAGGTTGAGCACGATCGCAGACTGAACTTGCTGGTTGATATAACCGAGCGCCTCGATAGATTGCCAAGACATATCTCGATGCACCCCTGCGGTGTGATTTTGGGAAATGAGAATCTTCTTTCTTTGACTCCGGTTGAACCAAGCGGCTTAGGTCTTCCCATGAGTCAATTCGATAAGGACGATATGGACCCGATGGGAATGCTCAAACTGGACATTCTGGGAGTTCGGATGCAATCCAGCATGGCCTACGCGATCAGAGAGATAGAACGTGTCTCGGGCAAAACAATTGACCTTGATTCAATACCTCGCGACGATAAGGAAACCTTCAGGCAAATTAGAACAACCAACACTCTGGGGGTGTTTCAGATTGAAAGTCCAGGTCAGCGGGAGCTAACTGGCAAGCACCAACCAACTGAGTTCAATGATTTAACTATTCAGATTTCACTGTTTAGACCAGGGCCCATGAAGGGCAACATGATTGCCCCGTATCTGGATGGCCGGCACGGTTTTGTAAAGCCTGACCTGATTCATCCAGACCTGGCCCCAATTCTGAAATCTACTCAAGGAGTTGTGATTTTCCACGAGCAGGTACTCAAGATTCTGAATGTAATGACTGGGTGCTCTCTTGCTAAGGCGGATGAACTTCGAAGAAGTCTTGAGAAAAACCAGCCTCATGTTGAAGGGTTCTTTAGGCAAAGCGCCACAAAACGCGGTTATTCAAAAGCAATTGTTGATCGGATTTGGAGCGTTCTCGAGGGTTTTGGAAGCTTCGGGTTCTGCAAGGCGCACGGGGCTGCCTTTGCTCTTCCCACCTACCAAAGCGCTTGGCTCAAAACCCACTACCCCACTGAGTTTCTGGCAGGGCTTTTCACTCATGACCCCGGGATGTATCCGAAGCGACTGCTGCTATCTGAGGCCCGAAGGCTGGGAGTGAAGATACTTCCACTTGATGTAAACAAATCAAAAGATGAGTACCTGGTTGAAGCAACCATCGATGGCACAGGCATCCGAATGGCAATTACTGATCTGCATGGGATATCGAATTCAGAAATTTCTCGAATCATCAAGCAAGCTCCGTTTGTTGATTTGGCAGATTTTTACCTTCGGGCATCACCCTCCAGGTCAACAATCAAGCGCTTAGCTTTGGTTGGAGCACTTGATGAACTAGCTGGCGGCTCGAACGATCACACCAGAGGAGATGTCCTAGAGCGAGTGCGGCAGCTGACAGCACTGAAAGCCAAACCGAAGCTAGATAAAAATCAGCCAATGTTGGATTTTGAAGCGAAAGAGCAAATGCCTTCTGGGTTTGCTGATATCTCGGCGGCTGAACAAATCCAAGCAGAACTTGACCTACTGGGCATGGATATCACGGACCATCAACTTGCTAAGTATCAACCGATGCTTGATCAGATGGGTGTTGTTAGATCCAGTGAGCTAGTCTCACTCAGGTCAAAAACTGATGTACTGATAGCAGGAGTTAGAGTTGCGACCCAAAGCCCTCCGATGCGATCTGGTAAGCGAGTGGTTTTTATCACTGTCGATGATGGCACCGGTTGCAGCGATGCCACCTTCTTTGATGAGGCTCAGACCAGATCCAGTGGAGTGCTGTTCAATACCAAGCTGCTGTTGATTTCAGGCAAGACAAGGCGCACTGGAGTAAAGGGGGTTTCGATTATGGCCGAAAACGCCTGGGACCTAAATCAGCTCTGGCGAGAGTACCGCCAGAAAAACCAACTAGTTGCGGTTGAAAATTGACAGCAGTCGAAGAATTTCGACGTAAAGCCAAATAAGGGTCACGGCAAGACCGAAGGCTGCACGCCACTCCATCTCAACTGGCCACTTGTCACGAGAACCAACCATGATGGTTTCAAAATCTAGGTTCAAAGTGAAAGCAGCAAGACCCGCACCAACTAGTCCGGCTAGCCAACCAAAAGCGGAGCCATAGACGCCATCGCCACCAGTGATGAGAACAAATCCAATGTTGATTACAGCAAAGATCATGTAACCAACGATTGCGAAGGTCATGATTCTTGTGAATCTGGCGTCAACCTTGATCCAGCCAAAGCGGTAAGCCGCAAACATTGCACCAGCGGTGGTAAGAGTTGCCAAAACTGCTGACTGAACAATTCCTGGGTACATTGACTCGAACATTGCAGAGATTCCACCAAGGAATACTCCCTCAACGGCTGCGTAAGCCACGATTACCGCAGGCATTACCTTCTTTGAGAAAGTGATCCACAAAGCAAGACCTAGTCCAACCAGCATGGCCGGGAATACAAGTGACTGCAGTGGAGTAAAGAACCAAGTCGCTGCCGCAGTTGCAAGCAGCACAGTGAAGATAGCGATGACCTTGCCAGCAGTACCCTCGACAGTCATTGGCTCGGACTTTGCAGCAATCTTTGCAAACTCTGCGTCTACTAGATCCTGAGGAACCTCGCGGGCAGCCTGAAGACCGGTCTGCATTGAGCGGTTGAATACTGGGTTGTGGGACACGCTAATCTCCTTCTTTCATAGGGGTCAACTGCTAAAAGTCTAGGGTTTATTCCTTTGAGAATGCTGAATGTCAGCCTCGAAGCTCAGAAGCGATGAATCGGACGTGATCCCCGCTAATTTGGTGGCCTCCAGGGTGCATCAGTAAAGTCACTTCCGCCCCGTAGCCCTCAAGCTGATCGATCATCGCCACAGTCTTAGCTTCAGGAGAGTAATGATCCTGCTGCCCATTGGCGATAAATACTCTCGCACCATCAAGATCAGGTTCACTGGCAAGTCCGGGAAGAACCTGCGTGGTGCCAAACGCGACCAAAGTCTTAGAAAGATCCGGTCGAAGTAGCATAAGGGCACCTCCGGCATGAGAGCCGTTCGAGAACCCAACAATAACTAGCGATTCTGGCAAGAGGTTGTATCTCTGACTTGCTAGCTCTACAAACTCAGCAAGTTTCGCTGTCTCAGCGAGTAAGGATCCCTCGGAAGGGGTGAAATCCGGTTCATACTCGAAAAACCTTGTCATACCCTGCTGCACCACTGATCCCCTGGGCGAGAGGATATTCGCCATCGGATCTAGCTCCCTACCAAGCGAGAGTAAATCGTGCTCATCGGCACCGGATCCATGAAGCAACAGCAGCGTTCTGGTGGCACCTTCTCTCGGTAGCCACACATGAGGCCGGGAAAGCTTTGGCTTATCCAAATCAACTTGCCTTGGAGATGAACTCTTCGAGAACTGCCGCAGTTGCGGAACAGCCACTTCGAGTCACGCCTAGATCCATGTAATCGATCAGTTGATCAAGAGTTCTTACTCCCCCAGATGATTTCACCTTTAGGCGATCCGCCACAGTCTTTTTCATCAGTTCGACGTTGTGCAGGGTTGCACCTTCGTGTGCAAAACCCGTTGAAGTCTTGACGTATTGTGCTCCGGCAGCCTCGGTGAGCTCACATGCCTTAACTATCAGCTCATCATTTAGGTACGCGGTTTCGAAGATTACCTTGACCGACGCCTTGCCTGCGGCAGCTTCCACAACAGCCCTAATATCCGACTCAACAAGCTGGTAGTTGCCAGATAGTAGTGCTGAGATGTTCAACACCATATCAATCTCAGTAGCTCCATTCGCAATTGCGTCTTTGGTCTCAAAGGCCTTGGTGGAACTCGTTGTTGTCCCATGCGGAAAGCCGATAACCGTGCATACGTTTACGCCACTTCCGGCAAGAATCTTGGCGGCGACAGGTACGTCCATTGGTCGAATGCAGTAGCTGGCTGTGCCGTATTTTTTGGCTAGCTCAGCGCCTTCAACAACGTCTGACTCCTTGAAGTCAGGCTTGAGAATGGAGTGATCGATGGTCTTAGCTACTTGCTCGAGTGTGTAGCCACGGTAGGTTTTGCTCATGTCTTCCAGTCTAGATTTGATTCTTTTTGATTGAGGCTTAAAAGAAAAATAGCCCCGGAGGGCTATCAGTCTTTTTGTGGACCTGAGGGGACTTGAACCCCTGACCCCCTGCATGCCATGCAGGTGCGCTACCAGCTGCGCCACAGGCCCATCTTTTTTTGGAACTTGGTTAGTTTAGCTCAAACTGCTCTCGGCCGAAACTACTTCGAGAGGTACAACCGGGCAGTCACTCCAGATTCGCTCCAGAGAGTAATACATCCGCTCTTCTTCGTGCATGACGTGACAGATGACGTGACCGAAATCCAACAGAATCCAACGCCCTGAGGTCTTTCCCTCGCGACGAAGTAATTTAACACCGTTTTCTAAAAGCGCTTCTTCTATGCCATCCGAAATCGCCATAACCTGCCGTTCATTGCGACCCGATGCAATAAGGAAGATATCTGTAAGTGGCATTGGGTTTGTCACATCAAGTGCGACTAAGTTCTCGGCTACTTTGTCAGATGCTGCCTGGGCTGCGATTTGAACTATTCTGAGTGCTTCTTTACTGGCGGTCACAAATACCTATCTATTGGAAGATTCCAAGCATAAACGCTGCGACAATCAATGCCCCAATCGTGATCATTAGTACAGCGGTGGACATAACTGCATAGACCTGCCCTTGGCCTTTACGCGTGACAAGAGTGAGCTCAACTGTTCTTGCTCTGGTCTTGGCAATTCCAGCAGCGCGAATGGGTGCAACCGAAGAAACAAATGAGTTGAGGCTGTCTTCCACCAGCGCTTCATCTGCTTCTTGGCTAGCGGAAATCACCGCAATGCTTCCGGTGGTTGGGTCGATTTGTGGAACTTCAATTGACCCAGTTGTCATGACAACGCCAGTGCCAGTAATGACAATTGGACTACTGTCCAGATCTGGAACGGTGTCGATGATTATCGAAGCGGTCACCGGTTCTGCACCAAGGTTGCTTGTTGAGCCAAAATCCGCGCTCTTAACTGGCTCCAAGAAAATATCTGGTTCTTTGATCGTTGGGCTCGGACCGGTCATGGTCGGTTCAGCAAAACTCACCGGAGCTGAAGGGGCTGAAGATCCCTTCTTCTCGGCCTCTCTTCGTTCTCGTCTGGATTGGTACATCGTTGAATCGCTCAAGCTACACCCCGATACAAACCATGCTTTCCGATGTACTGAACAACACCGTCCGGCACGAGATACCAAATTGGCTCGCCGTTTGCGACTCGATTTCTGCAGTCGGTTGAACTGATAGAAAGCGCTGGAACTTCGACTGAAGTCACAGCACCCGCAGGAACTTCTGGAATTTCCAATTTGTGACCGGGTCTACTGACCGCAACAAAGTGAGCTAGATCCCAAAGCTTGGACGCTTCGTGCCAAGCAAGAATTTGTGCGATTGCATCACTTCCCGTGATGAAGAACAATTCCGCGTCAGGGTACTGAGACTTCAGATCCCTAAGTGTGTCGACTGTATAGGTTGGCTTGTCTCTATCGATATCGACTCGAGAAACCATGAAGCGGGGGTTCGCCGCAGTTGCAATAACTGTCATGAGGTAGCGATGCTCTCCCCCGGTGACTTCTTGCTTTTGAGTAGGAGCACCCGTTGGAACGAAGACTACTTGATCCAGATTTAATGCGGCAGCCACTTCACTGGCGGCCACCAAGTGCCCGTTATGGATTGGGTCGAAAGTGCCACCCATCACACCCAGTCGGAATTTTGCCATGCTAAAAAGCTTTGGAGGCCTAGTGACCCTGAGAGCTGGAGTTTTTGTGATCGTGGCGGTTGGCTACATCGCGGTAAGAAAAAGTTATAAACGCCAACAGAATGAAAATTGACATAGCGACGATTCCAAACATCAATGGCGGCATCGGCAGCTCGCTGTGCTGGATGAACGGCCCTTCAGAACCCTCAGTAAGCAATGTAAACAATTCGTTCTCCTTGAAGTCTTGTAAATCCAGAATAACCTAGATGCGGGTTTGACCCGAGCCGCGAACCAGCCATTTTGTAGAAGTTAGTTCGCTTAGCCCCATAGGGCCCCTGGCATGGAGCTTTTGGGTGGATATTCCAACCTCAGCACCGAATCCGAACTGCCCTCCGTCAGTAAAGCGAGTAGCGGCATTTACCATCACAACCGCTGAATCTACTTCGGCGAGGAATCGTTCTGCGTTGGCCGCGCTGTCAGTAATGATCACTTCGGTGTGATGGGTTGAATACTTAGCAATGTGCTGCAAGGCTTGATCAAGCCCCGAGACAACTTTTACTGCTAAATCCAGACTGTAATACTCAGCACTCCAGTCAGCTTCTTCGGCAACAACCGCGGCAGGAAATACAGCTCTGGTTGCATCATCACCGTGAATTGTTACACCGGATTCTGCAAGCTTTGAAAGCACCTTAGGAAGAATTGTGTTCGCAACAGATTGGTGAACCAAAAGCGTCTCTAGAGCATTACAGGTGGCAGGACGTTGGACTTTAGAGTTATGTACTATTTCGACGGACCATTCGGGGTTTGCTGATTCGTCGATGTACAAATGCGTGACACCATCGCCTGTTTCAATAACTGGCACCTTGGAATCTTCTACAACCGCCTTGATTAGCCCTGCACTTCCACGAGGAATCAGAACATCAATCACGCCTCGAGCCGACATCATTGCACTTGCGCCTTCACGCCCAAAGTCATCAACGGTCTGTACTAAATCGCCACTTAACCCAGCTTTAGCTAAACCCTGCTGTAAAACCTTTACTAGGGCGATGTTTGTGTTCTCGGCTGCGGTGCCTCCACGAAGCACAACAGCATTTCCTGACTTGAGAGCAAGTGCTGAGATGTCAACTGTTACGTTGGGGCGAGCTTCATAAATTGCACCGACCACACCAAAAGGCACCCTTACTTGGGAAAGTTTTAGTCCATTAGGCAAGCTCATGCCGCGCACTGATTCGCCGATTGGATCTGGCAAAGCAATAATCTCACGAATGGAATAAGCAAGAGCAGAGATTCTGTCCTTGTTGAGCATTAGTCGATCCTGCAAACCAACCGAAAGACCTTCGGATTTAGCTCGTTCCAAGTCTTTTAGATTTGCTGAGACAATGTCTTTTTCGGAAGCCACCAATAGATTGGCAATTTGCTCAAGGGCATCGTTTTTTTGAATAGTGGAGGCAATAGCTAAAGATGCGCTGGCGGTTTTCGCCAGCTTTATTCTTTCGATTGCAGACATAACCCAAGCCTACTTTCGGGCAATCTTGATATCAGGATTAGGTTCGAAGAAAGTTCCAAGTGACTCGCCGGCCAAGGTTTTAGCCACGTTATCCGCGTTGGTGATTACAACTCCAATTCCAGCTTCGGTGCAGCTGGCAGCTGCCGCTACTTTTGTGATTGCCCCGCCTGTGCCTACTCCGGTATTGGTACCCGCGATTTCTAGATTCGCTAAATCCATCCCGAATGCAACTCGAGGAATCAGCTTCGCTTCGGGGTTGGTAGGTGGCATGTCATACAAGCCATCGACGTCACTGAGTAGCACAAGCGCATCAGCCTGAAGCAAAATTGCCACCATGGCTGCGAGTCTGTCATTGTCACCGAAGCGAATTTCGGTGGTTGCCACGGTGTCGTTCTCGTTCACAATTGGCAAAGCCCGAAGCTCAAACAGACGCTCTAAAGCTTTCTTGGCATTGTCTCGGCTTTCCTGCTTCTCGATGTCTGTGAGGGTAAGCAGGACCTGCCCTGCGATTATCCCGTGGCGCTCAAGCGACTTCTGGTACCTCGTGATTAGACGAAACTGACCGACGGCGGCTAGAGCCTGAAAGGTATCAAGATCGGTTGGCTTCTCGTCGAAATGAAAAAGTGGCATACCAGTAGCGATTGCGCCGGAAGAAACCAGCACTACTTCCGCGCCGCGTTCCATCGCATTTGCCAGAGCGTCAACTAGCTGGTCAATCTTGCCTTCGTTTTTTCCAGTTACGGAATTCGAGCCAATTTTTACAACAATTCTCTTGGCTGAAACTAGCCACTGACCGTGATCTGACATTTAACTCTTCTCCTCGAGGTCATCCGGAGTTGACCATGCGCCAGACTTTCTTTCTGACTCCATTTTCTCGCGAAGGGCGGCTCTGGCGTCCATCATTTCTAGATAACGCTTGCGACGCTCGACGTTGGTGCGACGCTCGTTCAAGGGACCAAATCTTGGGTCGGTGCCACGTGGGCTAACTAGAAGTTCTGCTGTTGAGGCAATTGTTGGCTCCCAATCAAAAATGACACCATCCCCTGGGCCAATCACAACCGTGGAACCATTTGAGGCACCCGCCTTAAACAGAGCATCCTCAATACCGATCTTTGCCAAACGATCAGCAAGATATCCAACTGCTTCCTCATTGCCGAAATCAGTTTGTGCAACCCAGCGTTCAGGTTTTGCTCCCAGAATTCTAAAGAACTCTTCCACTCCGCTGAACTCGCGAACAATTTTGAAGCTGTTATCTTCTCTCTTTGTCTGCATTAACTGAATTCGTGGGCGCGCAGGAATCTTGGCCTTCTCAAATCGGTCTGCCTCTACCAGTTTGGCCATAGCGTACTTAAGCTCTTTGAGTCCAGCGTGTGAAGCAGCGGAAACTTCAAACACTTGGTAGCCGCGGGCTTCAAGTTCAGGGCGAATAAACTGCGCCAATTCCTGGCCATCTGGGATATCAATTTTGTTTAGGACAATCAGCGCTGGACGCTCAGTCAGCCGGGTCTGACCTTCCGGCACCTGGTAAGCGTCTAGCTCCTTTAGGACTTTGTCTAGATCCGATACAGGGTCTCGGTTTGGCTCAAGTGTTGCGCAGTCAATTACGTGCAACAAGGCGGAGCAGCGTTCGACATGTCGAAGAAACTCCAGCCCAAGACCCTTTCCTTCGCTGGCTCCTTCAATAAGTCCTGGAACATCGGCAATTGTGAATCTTGTTTCACCGGCTTGCACAACTCCCAGGTTGGGATGCAAGGTTGTGAATGGATAATCCGCAATTTTTGGTCTTGCTGCAGAAACTGCAGCAATCAACGAGGACTTACCGGCGGATGGATAACCAACCAGTGCAATGTCTGCAACGGTTTTTAGCTCGAGGATTACATCGCCCGACCAACCGGGAACTCCAAGTAGCGCAAAACCAGGAGCTTTTCGTTTGGTGCTTGAAAGCGCTGCGTTTCCTAGCCCTCCGATGCCACCTTCTGCAACAACTAGTTCCATGCCCGCTTCATCGAGGTCGGCAATTAGTTCTCCGTTGGATTTCTTCACGATTGTTCCAATCGGAACGAGAAGCTTTAGATCCTCGCCGTGAGCACCGTTTCTAAAATCCCCGGCGCCAGCTGCACCGTCGCCAGCTGCGCGATGTGGATGGAAGTGATAGTCAAGAAGCGTTGTGGTGTTTGGATCTGCCAATAGTGAAATGCTTCCACCGCGGCCGCCATCTGCGCCATCAGGTCCACCAAGTGGTTTGAATTTTTCGCGCTTTACGGAAACGCAACCTTTGCCGCCATTTCCAGCGCGCAAGTGAAGGGTCACTTGGTCCACGAATGAGACCATGATCTTCCTCCTTCACAAATAACTAAAGGCGAGCCGTTGGCTCGCCTTTAGTAAAAACTTTTGTCTTCTTAGACTTATGCAGCCTCGACGATGTTTACTACTCGGCGGCCACCCTTGGTTCCGAATTCAACGGCACCGGCAGCTAGAGCAAACAGAGTGTCATCCTTGCCCTTGCCAACGTTCTTTCCCGGGTGGAAGTGAGTTCCGCGCTGGCGAACAATGATTTCCCCTGCGTTTACTTCCTGGCCTGAGTAGCGCTTTACGCCT
>JBIJAI010000026.1:0-12592 GCA_044345815.1 Rhodoluna sp.
CCTGAACTCTAGCAACCAACAATTGCGCGGAACAGACCATTTCGACGAACTACTAAACTCTTGACTGTGTCCGGATTTGGTCACAAAGTTTCAGACCAAGAAATGGTGAATCAATGAAGACCATCCCGCTTTGGATCAACGGCCAAGCTGTTGAAAGCAAGTCCGGCCGATCCGGCGATGTCTATGACCCAGCCTTAGGTGAAGTATCGGCAACAGTTGGCTTCGCCAACCAGCCAGAGATAAACCAAACAATTGCGGCAGCTGCAGCTGCCTTCCCAGCGTGGAGAGATCAGTCTCTTACTAAGCGAATCCAGATCATGTTCAAATTCCGTGAACTGCTGGAAGCCAAAAAGGGCGAGCTTGCCGAAATCATCACAGCTGAGCACGGCAAAGTTCTATCGGATGCCATGGGAGAAATCACCCGCGGTCAAGAGGTAGTTGAATTTGCTTGCGGTATGCCGCAGATGCTCAAAGGAGAGTATTCCGAAAACGCATCAACCAACGTCGATGTTTACTCGCTAAAGCAGCCTCTGGGTGTTGTTGGAATCATCAGCCCGTTCAATTTCCCGGCGATGGTCCCGATGTGGTTTTTCCCAGTTGCAATTGCTGCCGGCAACACCGTTGTCCTAAAGCCATCCGAAAAGGATCCTTCTGCCGCACTCTGGCTTGCCAAGCTTTGGAAAGAAGCAGGATTGCCTGATGGAGTCTTCAACGTTCTAAATGGTGACAAGGAAGTAGTTGATGGATTGCTTACCCACCCTGATGTTGCATCTATTTCCTTTGTTGGATCAACACCAATTGCTCAATACATTTATGAAACCTCTGCCAAGCACGGAAAGCGGGTCCAGGCTCTTGGAGGAGCTAAGAACCACATGCTCGTACTTCCTGATGCTGATCTTGACTTAGTTGCCGACTCTGCGGTTAATGCAGGCTTTGGTTCAGCCGGTGAGCGCTGCATGGCGATTTCTGTTGTTGTAGCAGTTGAGCCGGTTGCAGATGCACTGATTGAAAAGATCAGCTCGCGCATGGCTCAGATCAAAGTAGGAGATGGTAGAAGATCATGCGATATGGGCCCTCTTGTCACAAAGGTTCACCGCGACAAAGTTGCTTCTTACATTGAAATTGCAGAGAAAGATGGTGCGAGCGTTGTTGTTGACGGCCGCAAAGTCGTTCCCGACGGAGCCCCTGGCGGCTACTGGCTTGGACCTACCTTGATTGACAAGGTGCCCACCTCTTCTAAGGTATACACCGAGGAGATCTTTGGTCCAGTACTTTCTATTGTTCGCGTAAAGACTTACGAAGAAGGCCTGCAGTTAATCAACTCAGGAGCCTTTGGAAATGGAACCGCCATCTTCACAAATGATGGCGGCGCAGCTCGCAAGTTCCAGAACGAGGTTGAGGTCGGCATGATCGGCATCAACGTTCCGATTCCGGTGCCAGTTGCTTACTTCAGCTTTGGTGGTTGGAAGCACTCACTATTTGGCGACTCCAGGGCTCACGGCGAAGAGGGCTTCCGCTTCTTCACCAAGACCAAGGTCATCACCTCTCGCTGGCTTGATCCAAGCCATGGTGGCATCAACCTAGGGTTCCCTCAGAACTAACTTTTTAGACAAAGAGAAAACGGCGGACAATTACTGTCCGCCATTTTTCACTTCTTGTTCAGGTTGTTTAAGCCCTTAGCGCCTTTGCCATTGACCTAAAGCTTTCAACCATCTTGTTCATGTCTTTTTGAGTGTGTGCGAAAGAAACCAACCACTGCTCATCAAGTCCCGGAGGGGTGATGATTCCGCGGTTGATGCCCCATAGCCAGCTCAACTCAGCAATTCCAAAATCAGTTGTCTTGAAATCGCGGTAGTTGCGAACTGGGGTTGGTGACCAGATAACTGCACCCTTAACACCGAAGCCAACGGTGTGGCAAGGAAGTGCATACTCATCGATGATGGCATCCATCATGTCCAGGGTGTCGTTGTTGATCTTCTCTGCTGCAGCCAAAGCTTCAACGGTTGCGATTTCATCAACAGCGATTATGGCTGCCATAACTAGTGGGTTTCCGTTGTAGGTACCAAAGTGAGGCATGCGTCCATCAACGACGGTTTGCATGAATTCTTTCTTACCTGCAAAGGCTGCAACTGGCAGACCTCCACCGATGCTCTTAGCCAAGGTGATTAGATCTGGCTTTACTCCAACGCGCTTAGCTGCTCCTGCAACTCCAGCGGTTAGACCGGATTTCACTTCATCGAAGATAAGTGCGACTTTGTACTTATCGCACAGTGCGCGAACTCCCTTGAGGTAGCCCTCGTCAGGCAAGATGATCGACAGGTTCTCGATAATCGGCTCAACCATGAAGCAGGCAATCTTCTTGGAGTCCTTCTTTAGAACTTCTTCCAGACGATCTAGGTCGTTGTAGGGAACTACAAATACCTCTCCACCTTCTGCCTCTTGTGGGTAGTAAGGCTTCGGTGCTTTAGCAGGACCAATCTTGTCGAGTGGTGCCTTCACAGAAACTAGCAGCGGGTCATATCCACCGTGGTAGCCACCTTCGACCTTGATGATGGCTTTCTTGCCGGTGGCAGCTCTTGCTGCTCGGATGGCATACATGGTTGATTCGGTGCCCGAGTTGGTGAAGCGAAGCATGTCAACATCGAAGCGCTTCTGGAAGCGCTCAGCTGCCTCGGTTGCAATCGGTGACGGAGTCACAAATAGGGTTCCAGTTGAACGCAAGGCCTTCTTTACGGCCCGGACAACGTGCTTGTTGAGGTGTCCAACCAACATCGCTCCAAAGCCCATAGATAGGTCAAGTAGCTTTCGACCATCAACGTCTTTGAAGTAAGCACCCTTAGCGGATGCTATTGAAAGTGGATATGGATCCCAGTGCTGGAAACTCGAGGTGACTCCAAGCGGCAACACCTTTGATGCTCGCTTGTTGTGTTCACCTGAAGCTGTGGTGATAGAACGGAATTTCTTCCATTCTTCTGCGGTTAGTTTTTTTACCCGAGATTCATTTAGCGGGGTGTATCTTTCTGGTACTCGCCGTCTACCGGCTGAATCGTGGTTTACGCTCGAAATTTTCGACACGTGTATCACTCCTTCGTGTACATCTATTCTCTCCTACGAATGAAATAAACGCTAATCCGCGAAGATACTGGTGAGTTTGGGGGATTTTTTGAAAACTTTTCACAAAAACTTTTTATTTTTTGCGACTTTTTTTGTAAAAACACCACAACCCCCTTGCTTTTTTTGTAAACAGCTACTCACTTAATCGTGATTTTTTGAATGGACAGTCCAATAGGCTTTTGGACATGAAAGCAGACTTTTTTGCACTTGGTGCGATTGCCCTATGGGCTTCCCTTGCAACCCTTGCAACTTTGCTTTCCGACATTCCACCATTTCTCTTAACTGGCATCGGGCTAGTAATTGGATCCTTGATTTCACTTCCGCTTTCAGGATTCAAACTCTCCGCCTGGAAGATTCCTTCAAGAACTTTGCTAGTCGGGGTTTACGGTTTGTTTGGTTATCACCTGATGCTTTTCATCGCCCTACAAACCGCTCCAGCGGTTGAGGCCAACTTGGTGAACTATCTCTGGCCCCTTCTGATAGTTGTCTTGGCTCCCTTGTTCAGCAGACACCTCAAACTTGGCCCTCGGCACACCATCGCAGCTAGCGCAGGATTCACTGGTGCGGCAATTGCCATCGTGTCCTCCGGGCCGGTCTCGGGAGAGTTTGTGTTTCAAGTTGGTTATCTGTTCGCACTTGCAGCAGCGGTAATTTGGGCAACGTATTCGCTGTTGACCACAAAGTTGAGGGCTTTTCCCACTTCAGCAATTGGTCTGTTTGGTTTAGTTTCGGGTCTTCTTGCCATCGGGGCACATTTTGTGTTGGAGGCTCCTGCAGTTATCTCCTCGAGTGACTGGGTGCTTCTTGTAATTCTCGGGTTTGGTCCACTCGGCGGTGCCTTCTACTTCTGGGATGCGGCACTGAAGATTGGTGACCCACGAAGAATTGGACTCCTGGCATTTCTAACACCACTTCTTTCAACAACAATGCTTCTTGTTGTTTCCGGTCGTGAACTTAGCTGGCAGTTGCTGGTGGCAACAGTGTTGATTGTTGGCGGTGCGGTACTTGGTTCGAGATCTACCCGTGAGCCTAAGCCAAGAAGCTAACGCAGCTCTGGGACAATTGTTGAATGTCAGTTAGCCCAACACCTAAGTCCAAAAATCCCGTGCTGCAGTTGCTGCTGAACTTTGTTCGCGGGGTGCTAATTGGGATTGCTGAAATCATTCCTGGAATTTCTGGTGGAACAATTGCGCTGATCACGGGCGTTTACAGTCGAATCATAAACTCTGCTGCCGAGGCGTTTAAGGGGCTGGGGTTGCTCGCGACTTTCTCAAAAAAGAACTTTGTTCAAGCAGGTGCCAGGTTTAGGTCTATGTCCTGGTCGATGTTAATTCCAATGCTGATTGGAATGGTTCTCGCGCTGTTCGCTGCAGCAGGTATTGTGGAGCCACTTCTAGAGCAATACCCAACAATGACCAAGGCTTTATTTGCGGGATTGATTGCAGCATCCCTGGCTGTTCCAATCAAGCTCTCTGGTGGAAAGTGGGGCCTGACTGAATACGCAGTTGCCCTATCTGCAGCCACAGCTGCTTTTGCTTTTACTTCCATCCCCCGCGGTGCGGATCTCGACCCTGGCTTTTTCTTGATTGCAGGCTCTGCTGCGATAGCGGTATGTGCTTTGGTGCTGCCTGGAGTGTCAGGTTCTTATTTGCTTCTTGCTTTGGGGATGTATGCGCCAACAATTGCTGCCGTAAACGACCGAGACTTTGGCTACCTAGGAACTTTTGTTTTAGGAGCAATTGTTGGTCTTGGAGCATTTGTTGGATTGCTGCAGTGGCTACTTGAACACAAGGCAAGAATCACTTTGGTTGTGATGTCTGGTTTGATGGTGGGCTCACTTCGGGCGCTTTGGCCATGGCAATCAGAAACCGGTGAGATTCTTGTTCCTGCCGCAAACCCACTTATTGAGCTTGCGCTATTTGCAATTGGAGCTGCGGTTGTGGCGGGACTTATCTTCGCTGAGAAGAAGCTAATTCGCTTCTAGCCTTTGTATCCTGCTGCCTTGTCTAAGTAAGGCAGAATGGCAAGGAGAAAAGATTAGGGCCCTAAACATGAGTGCAACCACGCGCAAGCCTTGGGTCGCTATGTATACCGTTGCAGGTCTTATCTGGGGCGGTTCTTTTCTTTTTGTTGAATACGCCCTAACAGCACTGACACCTATCGGTGTTGCTTTTTGGCGAACAACCTTTGGAGCTATCGCGATGCTCATCGCTATAGCCATCTACCGCTCAAAGCTTCCAACTAGCTTTGATGCCTGGAAAAAGATGACCATAGCGGGCATGTTCATGAGCTCGGTCCCCTTTACCTTGTTTGCTTATGCCCAGACCTATGTCTCATCAGCGCTTGCCAGCATCATCAATGCTGTTACGCCAATTGCAACGGTAGTTGTGATGCTGATTGCCTTTAGAAGCGAAAAGCTAAGGCCCCACGTCGTGGTTGGGCTTTTGGTTGGACTAGTTGGAGTTTTAGTAGTTCTTGGGGTTTGGCAAGGCTTTGGGGATAACGAGCCACTTGCCATCATCGCTTTGCTTGTGGCGGTGACCTGCTACGGCATCGGTACGCCTTATGTGCGCAACTACATAGCTCCCCTCAAGCTTTCAACCGAAGTATCAGTTTTTGGCCAGGTTGGAACTGCCGCCATCACACTGCTTCCGGTCTATCTAATCTCGGGCCAGTACTTTACCTCCACCCCTTCCCTTGCAGCCATTGGATCGGTTATCGCAATCGGAGCTTTAGGTAGCGGAGTGGCTTACCTTTTGTATTACAAAGTCTTGGATGTGGTCGGAAGCGCCATCGCCTCCTCGGTGACTTACATCACTCCAATCATTGCCGTGATTCTTGGCGTGCTGCTTTTGAACGAGCAGCTGCACTGGTACGAACCAGTAGGTGGCGTGATCGTTATTCTTGGCGCAGCTATTTCCCAAGGAAGCATTCTTTCCTTGTTCAGAGGAAAACAGAATGCTTAGGGCAATCAGAGCTTCTAAGGTCGACCTTGTTCTACTAGCTGTTGCTGCCGTTTGGGGTGCTAGTTATCTTTCCGCAAAGGCCATCACGCCTTATGCGAGTGTTCCGGCGATGCTCTCGGTTCGCTTTGCCATCGCCACCTTGGCGATGGTTGCGATTTGGCTGATTCGAAGAAGGGCTTTTTCCAAAACTGATCTATTGCTTGGAACGCTCTTTGGGCTAACTCAATCCGCCATCATGAGCGTGGAAACCTATGGGTTGAAAATCACCTCGGCGACCAACGCAGGCCTTCTGATTTCACTAACCATCATCTTCACCCCAATCATGGAATCGGCTTGGAACAGGCGTTGGCTACCGCGCTCGTTCTTCCTTGCAGCAGTTGGGGCAATCGTTGGTGTTGCCCTACTTGTGACTGGTAACGGCATCCAGGAGCCGAATCTTGGAGATGTGCTCTTGTTTGTTGCAGCCATCGTTCGAGCAGTCCATGTCACCGCTCAAGGCGTGCTGACTAGAAACCGCGAAGCGTCCAGTTTCAACATGATCTTGATGCAGTGCCTAACGGCTACCGTTGTGTTCTTTGTTTTTGATGTTCAAGGTGCCTTCGATGCGATTGCAACTTTTGGTCCTGCTCAGTGGGCCGGAACTTTATTTCTCGCTTTGTTTTGTTCGGTGTTTGCCTTCGTTGCTCAGCTTTGGGCAATTAGGCAAACCTCTGCTTCAAGATCAACTCTGCTACTTGCAACCGAGCCAATTTGGGCAGTTTTCATTGCTGTTTGGTTTGGTGGCGAGACTCTGGCTTTGATTGGAATTGTTGGAGCAATTGTGATTATCGTCAGCACATACATCGGCCAAGGAATTGAGTCGCGTCACCGCGAACAATTCGAAAAAGCTAGCGAAACTAAATCGGCCTAATCGGAAGCTTTAGTGCTCCAGATGCAGAAACGGGAACTGCAGGGTTTCTAGGCCTTACTGAATCAATAACTTCAAACGGCTCACCAAGAGCAGGCCTGGTGTCCTGCTCGCCTTTATTGGGCCAGTGTGCCATCGCCCACTCGGCAAGTGCTGCAATAGAAAGTGATGGGTTGACCCCTGGGTTTGCAGAAAGCGCCGAGCCATCAACGATGTGTAATCCGGGTTGACCGAAGGCGCGAAGGTAACCATCAACCACGCCCCTGTTGGCATCTTCTGCAATCACGGCACCTCCTAGGAAGTGTGCGGTGAGCGGAATGCCAAATGGTTCTCCGATTACTGCTCCTGGGGTGCCGTCCACATCCTTCGCAATCTCTTTGGCAACGGTGTGGCCCATTGGAACCCATGCGGGGTTTTTCTCCCCGTGACCTTGTTTAGAAGTAATGCCACGCTTCCAAAATGTGGTGAGTGAGTTATCTCTTGATTGCATAACCAGCAAGATAAGAGTCCGCTCCGGCCAGGTGCGCAGGTTATAGAAGTTTGGAAGTCTCAAAAGATTCTTTAGCGTGACCCAGATCAACCTAAAGATATTTGGGTCTTGCCCCTTAGGACCGCTGGCAACAACCGACTGCAACAGCCCCATAAAGCCTGATCCCCTGCCGTATCGCACAGGTTCAATGTGAGTGTCCTCGTCTGGGAACACAGAGGAAGTGATTGCAGAGCCAGAAGTGAAGTCAGTTTGTTTACCCTTGGCAACAACGCCCAACAGGGATTCGCTGTTGGTTCGGCTTAGCTCTCCGAGCTTGGAGGAAATGCCAAGCAGGTTTCCCTTAGCTCTAACCGAATGCAAAAGCTTTGCTGAGCCCAGTGCTCCCGCTGCAACAACAACTTCTGGAACAGTTAGGTACTCGGTTTTGCTGAAGAACTTGTCGCTTCGAACCAGGGTGAGCTTGTATCCACCTGATACCTGCTCGATGTTTACAACTTTGGTTAGCGGCATAACTTCGGTGCCAAGTTTCTCGGCAAGGTACAGGTAGTTTTTCACCAACGTATTCTTGGCTCCATGCCTACAACCGGTCATACACTCACCACAGTTGATGCAGCCGGTGCGGGAAGGGCCTTGGCCTCCGAAGTATGGATCGGCAACAGTTTTACCTGCTTCACCAAAGTGAATGCCGAGCGGCGCCATTTGGAAAGTGTTTCCGAAGCCCAAGCTGTCGCTAGCTTTTTTAAGAGCCTCATCGGCTGGCGAGAAAAACTTGTTTACTTCGACTCCGAGCATGCGCTCGGCCTGGTCGTAGTAAGGCTCAAGGAGGGCTTGCCAGTTGGCCATGTCTTTCCAGCTACCGGTTGAGAAAAACTTCTGGGGTGGCCGATACAAAGTGTTTGCATAAACCAGAGATCCTCCGCCAACACCAGCACCGCTCATGACCAAAACGTTTTTAAGAAGGTCAACGCGTTGAATTCCTTTGAGACCAAGTCTTGGGAAGAACAAGAACTTCTTTAGATCAAACGAGCTTTTAGCAAAGTCGTGATCTTCGAATCTGGCTCCAGATTCGATAACTAGGACTTTGTAGCCTTTTTCACTAAGCCGCAGGGCAGCTACCGATCCGCCGAAGCCGGATCCGATTACTGCAACGTCATAGTCCTTTGGCAACTTCCGCCCACTTCTTGTTCTCGTATTGCACCCATGAGCTACTGGGGCTAAAGCCTAGCTTCTCATAAAGCCTTAGGGCACCAGACTCATTGCCGCTGTCCACATTGAGCTCAATAAACTCTCTGCGCTGATCAACCGAGTAGTTGATGGCGTGCTGAAGCAAAACCTGTCCTAGGCCTAAGCCTTGGAACTTGTGGGCGACGCCAATTAGATCGACGTAGCCACCGTTTAGGTGGTAGTTGGCATTAGCCATTTGAACAAAGCCCGCAGGTTCACCTTCATACAAAGCTAAGAAGCAGCCGTCCGGGTCCATGGTTCCGGCTGCGGTGGTTTGTTCGATCCAAAGATCCATCGGTCTTGGTGCAAACCCGAAGTGTTTGCTGAAAGCATCTTGATGCAATGCCCACCAGATCTCTAGGTCTTCCCGACCTGAAACAACCTTGATTTCAACTTTGTCTTTGCTTGTATTTGCTTTGGCTCCGAAATCCAAGGTACGCCTCATTCGCCAGTAAGTTCGAATAACTTCCATGCCGAATGACTCAAGCGCTTCTCGCATAACTTGATCTTTGGAGTTGACCCCGAACAAGTGCTCGTAGTCAGGATGCACTTGAACACCGTGTCTCAGGCTCTGAGCGATTACTTCCTTGATTAAATGGCTTCCTGGCCTAGCGTAGACATCAGTGAAGAGCTTCTTGCGGTTTGCGTCAGGGTTGATTGAGTAAAAGCCCGCTGGCAATTCTGCAGAGTCCACCATCAGGAAGTTGGCGATGGCTTTGTCGTAAAAGCCTTCGATGAGTTCCTTAGCCTCTTCAACCCCCATTGGTGTTGATTCGGGATCGATTGTCAACTCGTGCTGATTGACCATGTCAACTACGAGCTGAGCGTCCGAAACTTCAGCTTCTTGAAGGGAAAAGCCCAACTGTTTTCCTTAAGGAAGTGCTAGCGGGTTAGCTGGCAATCTCTCCTGAGCAAACCATCTCTGGTGGTACCCAGTCGATGCTGACATCAAATCAAGAAACGGCTTTGGTTCAAACTGTTCCGGAGCGCGGACCCCAACACCAGACCACTTACCCTCAGCAATTAGCTCAAGAGCAATCACTGGGTTGAATGCGGTCTGCATAACAACACACTGAGCGTCGTACTCGGCCATTGTCTCGGCGTTATCGGCTACGTGATAGATGTAGGTAGCGCGATCTTTGCCAGTCTTGTCTTTTCCAGTGATCAGCACACCTGCACAAGCCTTACCGGTCATGCGAGGACCAATGCTTGCTGGATCCGGAAGCACAGCAACAACCATGTCACGAGGAGCAACATCGACAGGTCCTGATGCTGAGCGAACACGAACTGGCTTGGTGGCATCAAGGCCTAGGTTGTGAAGGGTTTTTAGTACTTCGATGAACTCTGTTCCTAGTCCGTACTTGAATGTCACCTTTCCAACGTCCATGGTTCTTGGAAGCATCGGGATCTCTTCGTGCTCAACGTTCACGCACTCAACAGCTCCGATGCCTTCTGGGAATTCAAACACCTCGGGCTCGCTGAATGGACGGGTGGTATACCAACCCTTCGACTTTTCGTAGATCACCGGTGGGTTTAGGCACTCTTCGATAACTGTCCAGATGGAAAAAGAAGGAGCAAAGATTTCTTCGCCAGCTTCGTTTTTTACAACCAGGTTGGAGCCATCTTTGATGCTAACTTCGTCAACAACACTAAAGAGCTCGTCGTAGGCATACTTGGCAAAGATGTTGGATAGTCCTGGTTCAACACCCATTCCAACCAGTGCAAGCTTGCCGGCTTTTTCCCACTGGTCATTCAGTGCGTACTGGGCATCGCCTAGCTTGATGCCTGGCTTGTTGAACGGATCGGTCTCGTGTGGCTCAGACAGCGACATTGCCATGTCAACATAGCCAACACCTGCTGTGTAAGCCGCTGAAAACACAGTCGGTAGGAACTTAGGCTCCACAGCATTGATTGCGTAGGTGATGTTGTGGGTACGGCACAGCTCGACCACGTTGGCCGCATTCGATGCATCTATTTTGGCTGGAATGAACTTAGCTGCTACCTCGTCGCCGTGGCGCTTTCTAATCCATTCGATTGTTTTTTCTGCTCTTGTAGGGTCATAGTCGGAAACGACCATTACCTCGAAGAAGGATCTTTCTGCTGCGACCTTGGCTATAGCGTCTCCGACGCCGCCCGCGCCAATAAGCAAAATCCTCATTGAATTTTCACATCCTTTAGAAAAGTTGCCACCCCATCTAAGGGCCTTAGCGGCAACTTGGTTATCTTCCTAGGATACCTGACTACTCTTTGACCAATGCTGGAACGCTGCTTGGTCTAACCACGAAGAAAAACACCCCTATGGCTGCAAGGTGAGTAAGGACAACAGCAATTCCAAGACCAGTCGATGTGGCACTTCCAATCATGGGATACAGCGGCGCCGACACGGCTGCAGTGACCGAGTTCATTACCCCAAGTACTGAAGCTGCAGTTCCAGCTTCGGAACCGTGCCCCTGCAAGGCGATGGTTTGAATCGGGGTGATGGACATACCAAAGGACAGAAGGAAGATGGCCATGAAAGGAATAACGGTCGCGATCCCGGCCTCCATCGATCCGATTAGATACAAACCAGTTCCTGCAATAACTGCAAGAACTAGTGCTCCAAAAACAACCCAATGTGCCTTGAACATTCGACCTAGTTTGGCTCCAACCTGGATTCCTAAGAACCAACAGAAAGAGGTTGCGGAAAACGCCAGCGAGAATTCCAAAGGAGTGAGGCCAAGACTGTCCTGATAGAAAAACGGGATGATGTTCAAGTAGCTAAACAAAGCAATGGTTTGCAGCATGCCAATCAAAACTAGGCCAACCAGAATTCGATCTTTGAACACGGCAAGAAATCTTCTGCTGACTCCATCAAAGCCCTTGGCTCGACGGTTGTCTTTGTGCAGGGTTTCAACCAAGGCGCGGGAGGCAAACCAAAGGATTCCCAATCCCAGAATTGCAAGAGCCAAAGGAATAATTCTCCAGTCAGGGGCAACCAGCATCAGCTGAGCTGCGATGATTGGGCTCACAATTGGAGCAAGTCCAGAAATCAACCAGGCACGAGAGAGCATCTTTAGCATCGCGTTGCCAACAAACAAATCTCTGATGATGGCCTGAGCGATGACGGCGGTGGCGGCTGCGGCTAGGCCTTGCAAAAAGCGAAGCACGACAAATGCCTCAATCCCGGGAGCCACGTACAAACCTGCTGAGGCAAAAGTGAATATGCCAAGTGCCAATAGCACTGGATTTTTTCGTCCCATCGAATCCGAAAGTGGGCCTGCCATGAAAAAGCCAATTGCTGCACCTAGGGTGACGGCAGAAAGTGAATACTGAACGAAAGCATCTGGGACTTCAAAGAAGGTAGCAATCAGCGGATGAGCTGGCAAAAACATATCTGTCACAAGAGTTTGAACCATTAGCAAAAAGCCAAGGACAAAAATATACATCAACCGCTGTGACTTGGAGATTGACTGATCTACTGACTGAGGCTTTGAGCTCAAGGGAATTTATCTTTTCTAGTGGGTGCGAACATATGAAGCCTACTTCACTGGAAAAGCTAAAAACCCCAACACCGCTCAAGCGATGCTGGGGTTTTTAGTCTTGAAGTTGTTACTTCAGGCTGACCTTTGCGCCGGCTGCTTCTAGAGCTGCCTTTGCCTTCTCAGCGGTGTCCTTGTTTGCGCCCTCAAGGATGGTTGATGGAGCACCATCAACTAGAGCCTTGGCTTCTCCTAGACCTAGGTTGGTAAGTCCGCGAACTTCCTTAATAACCTGGATCTTCTGGTCGCCTGCAGAGTCAAGAACAACATCGAACGAGTCCTTCTCTTCTGCTGCGTCGCCACCTGCGCCGCCGGCTGGTGCTGCGGCTGCAACTGCAACTGGTGCTGCAGCAGTAACCTCAAACACCTCTTC
>JBIJAI010000058.1:0-3860 GCA_044345815.1 Rhodoluna sp.
GGCGTAGGCGTAGAGAAGTTTTGCTCCACGGCGGATAACTCCAGCCCATTCCTGGTCGGTTCCGGGTAGGTAGCCCGGTACATCCACCAGGGTAAGAATTGGAATCGAGAAAGCGTCACAGAATCTCACGAACCGGGCGGCTTTTTCTCCGGCATCAATATTTAGCGTGCCAGCCATCTGAGATGGCTGGTTGGCAACGATGCCAACGCTTCGTCCATCGATGCGGGCAAAGCCAATCAAGATATTCGGCGCGAATAGCTGCTGCACTTCTAGGAAGTGTGAATCGTCAACTATGCGCTCAATGACGGTGTGCATGTCGTAGGGCTGGTTTGGAGAATCTGGAATCAAAGTGTTTAGCTTGCGATCTGCTTCGGTGACCTCTAGTTCTGAACTTGAGTCGTAGACGATGCTTTCAGAAAGATTGTTTTCTGGAAGGAAACTCAACAAGGTTCTGGCATAGTCCAGAGCGTCTTCTTCATCACTTGCCAGGTAGTGAGCCACTCCAGAGGTCTGGTTATGAGCTCTTGCTCCACCGAGTTCTTCCATTCCGACGTCTTCACCGGTGACGGTCTTAATCACATCTGGTCCGGTGACAAACATGTTCGAGGTCTTATCAACCATGATGACAAAATCGGTAAGGGCGGGGGAGTAAACAGCGCCTCCGGCAGCAGGTCCCATGATGATGGAAATTTGTGGGATCACACCCGATGCCATGGTGTTGCGCTTGAAGATTTCACCGTATTTTCCAAGGGCGATTACACCTTCTTGGATACGTGCTCCTCCAGAATCCAGGATTCCAACAAGAGGGACACCGGTTGAGATAGCCAAATCCATAATCTTGATGATCTTGTTTCCGGCAGCTTCTCCGAGAGAGCCACCAAAGATTGTGAAGTCTTGCGAGAAAAGAGCAATTTGGCGTCCGTGGATGGTTCCAAAACCGGTGACAACTGAGTCACCATATGGACGGTTGGCTTCCATGCCAAAGGCAGTTGAGCGGTGACGAACAAACTCGTCCACTTCAACAAAGGAGCCTGGATCCAACAGAAGTTCAATGCGCTCGCGGGCAGTTTTTTTGCCCTTGGCGTGCTGTTTCTGAATTGCTACATCGCCACTAGCGTGAACGGCCTGGTAGTAGCGCTCGCGAAGGTCCTCGATCTTGCCTGCGGTAGTAGATAGGTCGGCTTTTGGCTTGTCAGTCAAGATCTCTCCAATTACTCTTTGGCGCTAAAGGACCAACTTTAGCGAAGGCCTAACCCGATGCTATTGCAGGTATCGACACAGCATCAAAGCTATTTGCTGAGGATTCCTACAAAATAGCCCTGGCCTAGGCTTGAGGCATGGAATACCTCAAATCTTCGCAGGAAGCGACTGGTTTTGAATACCTGGAGCAAACCGGTTCTACTAACCGAGACTTACTTGGCAAGGCTGAGGGCTTACCTGAGTTCTACGTTTTGACTACCGATTTTCAGACCGCAGGCAAAGGTCGCATGGATCGCAGTTGGGAAGCAAGCCCTGGCTCTTCAGTTATGGCTTCGGTTTTGCTTCGTCCAAGTTTTACCGAAAGCTCAGGTATTGGTTGGCTATCGCTGATGACCGCGCTCGCAGTAAGCCAAGCTATTGCCGAGCTAGGGCCTAGCCCCAAGATCAAGTGGCCAAACGATGTACTTGTTGCAGATAAGAAGGTAAGCGGAATTCTTGCTGAGGCTTCAGCTGATTTGTCCTGCGTGGTAGTTGGCTTCGGCATCAACGTCAATCAGACCAAGGCGCAGTTGCCGGTTGAAACCGCTACTTCTTTATTTGTCGAAACTGGCAGATCTTCTGACCGCGATCAACTTCTGGCGGCCGTGATCAAAAACCTAAAGCAGCATTATCTGGAGCTAACTGCGGCAAGCGGGGATGCAACAATCAGCGGCCTGCGGGAGGCAATCCTGAAAATCTCTGCAACCGTTGGGCAGCAGGTATCAGTTGAGTTCCCCGATGGGAAAAAGGTCTTCGGTAAAGCTCAGGACATTGATGCTTCTGGACGTCTGGTTGTAGAAACGTCTTCCGAGACACTAACTGTTTCGGCAGGCGATGTGCTTCATCTTCGTAAGGCTTAGCGGGAAGATTATCCAGTGACTAATTCTGAATACACAGTGCTGCGGCTAAAGCCCAAGGCTCGCAGACTATTTGTTCCCACCCTGGTCCTTGCAGTAGTTAGCTTCGCTTTGGCATTTGTTGTGGAGCAGTTTTCACCCATTGATTACAACTACGCGTTGATTGCCGGCGGAGTCATCGTGGTGCTGTTCTGGTTTTTTCCACTGCTTAGCTATCTGGCTTGTTATCTTGAGCTAACCAGCGCAAGGCTGGTTTATCGGTTTGGATTTTTGGGTCTTAGAAAAAGGCAGCTTCAACTATCAGAGCTTTCCTCAATTGAGATTCAGAAAGAAAGTGCCCTTGGCGGGCAAGTAATCTCCATACTCTCGGTTGACGGAAGAGAGTTCCGCATTGGCGGATACGCTAAGACCAAACACTTGGCAGCCGAAATTGAGGCCTGGGCCAAGGTCGCAGTCTAGGTGAGGGCACGTAAGTAATTGAAGTATCGAGTTGGAGTAATCGGCGGCGGGCAGTTGGCTCGCATGATGACCGTGCCGGCTATCAATCTCGGTATAGAACTAAAGGTGCTTGCTGAAACAGCAAACTCCTCGGCCAATCTGGCCACCACAGTTGTCGGCGATTACACGGATTTGAAAACTGTTTTGGATTTTGCCAAAGGTGTTGACGTAATCACTTTCGATCACGAGCACGTTCCCCTCCAGATCCTCGAAGCCTTAGAGGCTCAAGGCATCTCCGTACAGCCTTCTTCCAAAGCCTTAGCTCACGCTCAGAACAAACTAGTTATGCGCCAAGCCTTGGAAGCAATCGGAGCACCCAACCCACGCTGGCTGGCAGTTTCCACTCCAAGCGAACTCGATAGCTTCATTGCCGAAAATGGACCGGAAGTAATTGTCAAAACCCCAATCGGCGGCTACGACGGTAAAGGGGTTCGGGTAGTTAGCTCTTCAGCTGAAGTCAGCGACTGGTTCGAACCTTCTGCCTTGGCATTGCTTGGAGGAAAACTTCTTGCCGAGGAGAAAGTAGCTTTCGTTCGCGAAATGGCGCAGTTGTCGGCGCGCAGTCCAAGCGGTGAGTTTAGGGCTTGGCCAATTGTTGAAACCAGGCAGAAAAATGGCGTCTGTTCAGAAGTTCTAGCACCTGCTCCAAACACTTCAAGTGAGCTGGTTGCCAAAGCCATGGAGATTGCAAAGTTGATTTCAACATCTCTTGGTGTCACTGGAAATCTTGCGGTTGAGATGTTTGAAACAGCCGATGGAAAACTTCTTGTTAATGAACTTGCAATGCGTCCACACAACTCAGGACACTTCAGTATCGAGGGATCAACTACCTCGCAGTTCGAGCAGCATCTTCGAGCTGTGTTGAACCTCCCTTTGGGAGACACTGAAGTTCCAGAAGCTGCAGTGATGGTAAATCTTCTTGGGGTATCAGACGAAATCGATTTCGTGGAAAACTACCCAGAACTTATGCGCTCTTTCGCATCAGCGAAGCTGCACTCCTACGGAAAGAGCCCTCGAATTGGGCGAAAGCTCGGGCACATCACTGTCATTGGCCAAACCCATGAATCTGCACTAGCTACCGCCCTGCAAGCGCGGGCTGCAATTCTAGGGCTCCAGTAAAGCCCAATCTTCACTAAAATTGGGCAGGCGAGCTTGATCCAATTCGACAGGAGTCCATAATGGCCAATCCATTGGTCGGCGTTGTCATGGGCTCAGACTCAGACTGGTCCGTGATGTCGGACGCAGCCCAGTCCTTGAAAGAATTCG
>JBIJAI010000027.1:0-12367 GCA_044345815.1 Rhodoluna sp.
GCTTTCTTCCATGCAGGCAGGCGGCGGCAAGGTCATGCAGTTTGGTAAATCCAAGGCCAAGATGGTCACCAAGGAAACTTCTCAGACCACATTCAAAGATGTTGCCGGAATTGACGAAGCTTTAGAAGAGCTCGAAGAGATTAAAGACTTCCTCAAAAAGCCCGACCGCTTTAAAGCCCTCGGCGCCAAGATTCCAAGAGGTGTTTTGTTGTATGGCCCTCCTGGAACTGGAAAGACCCTGGTTGCCAAGGCGGTAGCTGGCGAGGCCGGAGTTCCGTTCTTCTCGATCTCGGGTTCTGACTTTGTTGAAATGTTTGTTGGTGTTGGAGCATCGCGTGTTCGCGATCTATTCGAACAGGCCAAAGCTTCCTCGCCAGCGATTATCTTCGTTGACGAGATCGATGCAGTTGGTCGTCAGCGTGGAGCTGGTATCGGTGGCGGAAACGACGAGCGCGAGCAGACCCTAAACCAGCTACTGGTTGAGATGGATGGATTCGACTCTGACGTCAGCGTGATTCTGATCGCTGCAACTAACCGTCCAGATATCTTGGACCCAGCACTACTTCGCCCAGGACGATTCGATCGCCAGATCGGTGTTGGTGCACCTGATCTTGCAGGCCGCAAACAGATTCTTCGCGTGCACGCTAAGAACAAGCCTGTCGATGACGACGTTGACCTAGCCCTTATTGCAAGGAGAACTCCAGGATTTACTGGAGCAGATCTTGCAAACGTTCTAAACGAAGCAGCACTTTTGTCCGCTCGTGAGAACCGAAAGACAATTGACGCCGCAACTGTTGATGAAGCCATCGATCGCGTCATCGGCGGACCGCAGAAAAAGTCTCGCTTGATGAAAGACGAAGAGCGTTTAAACACTGCGTATCACGAAGCAGGCCACGCACTTGTTGCAGCATCGTTAAATCACTCAGACCCTGTGACCAAAGTCACAATTTTGCCCAGAGGTCGCGCACTTGGATACACCATGGTGCTACCAATGGAAGATCGCTACTCAGTCACCCGCAACCAATTGCTTGATCAGATCGCTTACGCACTTGGTGGAAGAGTTGCCGAGGAGATTGTCTTCAACGACCCAACAACTGGTGCATCGAACGACTTTGAAAAAGCAACAAAGACTGCACGCCAGATGGTGACTCTGTATGGATTCGCATCTTCTCTTGGAACTGTTTCCTATGGAGGTGGCGGCGAAGTATTCATCGGCCGTGACATGGCTCAGGCAAGAGAGTACTCGGACGAGGTCGCCCACCAGATTGATCTTGAGATTCGAAAGATTCTTGATGCCGCTCACGACGAGGCATACAAGGCACTCAACATGAACCGCAAAGTACTAGACCTGATGGCCAAAGAGTTGATGGAAAAGGAAACTCTCAACCCAGACGACATCGCGAAGATATTCAAGACCGTCAAGAAACTTCCAAAGCGCAAGCCTTGGCTTTCAAAACCAACTAGACCTTCTTCCAAAAAGGGTCCAATTGCAATTCCTGCAAAGGGTTCAACAACAGCCAAAGTTGCAGCTAAGAAAAAAGCCGAAGCAGCAGAAGCTGCAGCCGCTAAGAAGCCGGTTGCTAAAAAAGCTGCAGCGAAAAAGCCTGTTGCCAAAAAACCAACGAAGGTAATCAAGAAGAAGTAATTGGTTGATATCGATCGCATCAAGAATGCGGTGACCGAGCTACTCACCGCAATTGGCGAAGACCCCAAACGCTCTGAACTTCAGGCAACCCCGGAGAAATTCGCCGAGGCCTATCAGGAGTTCTTCAAGGGTGTTGGCGTAGATCCGATGTCAATTCTTGGCGACGCATTCCCCGCCGAACAAAACGATGTTGTGATATTGAAAGACATCGAGCTGGTGTCGATTTGTGAACACCACTTACTTCCCTTCACAGGAGTTGCACACATCGCCTACCTTCCAAAAGACAAAGTGGTTGGTCTTGGAAGGCTGCCAAAGCTTGTCGAGGTGCTTGCGGCAAGGCCTCAGCTACAGGAGAACCTCACTTCTCAGATTGCCGAAGCAATCCAGGAAGGTCTTGGTGCAGCTGGCGTGATTGTTGTTATTGAAGCTCGTCACCACTGCGTCGCATCCCGCGGTGCAAGACAGCCTGAGGCCAACACCGTCACCATGAGAGCACTTGGGACATTTAGCGAACCGGTTGCAAGGGCTGAGATCATGGCCCTGATTGCCAAGTAACAATATGGTCAATTTCACTAGACCACTGATCATGGGTGTCATCAACATCACACCGGATTCCTTTTCTGACGGCGGGCAGTTCCTAGACACCAAAGAAGCGGTCAAGCACGCACTGGAACTAGTTGCTGAAGGTGCAAACATCATCGATCTTGGTGGTGAGTCAACTAGACCTGGAGCACTTCGCGTAAAACTCGAAGACGAACAGGCTCGTGTACTTCCAGTCATCAAAGAACTTGTCCAAAACGCTGAATTCAAATCAAGCGGAGCAATCATCAGCATCGACACTATGAATGCTCAAACAGCCGCCCTAGCGGTTGCCGCAGGAGCGTCAATTGTTAACGATGTTTCGGGTGGTCTGGCTGACGAGCAAATGTTTGCAGCCTCAAAGGACTTGAATTGCAAATTCATCATCAGTCACTGGCGAGGCTTTAGCGAAACCATGGATTCGATGAATAACTACACATCAGTTGCAATTGATGTTGCCAGGGAACTTACTGAACGAGTGGCCAAAGCCGAAGCCGCAGGGATTTCCAAAGACCGATTGATCATTGACCCGGGCCTTGGCTTTGCAAAAGATATTGCTCAAAACTGGCACTTAGTTGCTCGTCTTGATGAACTAGAAAAACTAGGGCTACCAATTTTGGTTGGGGCTTCAAGAAAACGCTTCCTGGCCGGAGCGCTAGAACCCGAAGATGCTGGGGGAGTTAGCAACCAAAGAAGGGATCTTGCAACCGCTGTTTTGACCGCATTGCTTCTTCAGCGCAAGCTTTGGGGAGTTAGAGTCCACAACGTCTCAACCACCCTGGATGCCATCAAGGTTGTTGAGGCCCTAGCGTTTGCGAATGAAGAGTCCAACGGGCAGAGTTAAGCCATGACCCAAAAGATTCGAATCAGGGGCCTTCGGGTTTATGGCTACCACGGTGTGATGCAGCACGAGCGTGATGAGGGTCAGTACTTCATAGTTGACGCCACCATCAAGGTAGATGCCGAGCGAGCAAGCTCCACAGACGATATTTCAAACACCGTCAGCTATGCCGAGATCGCTCAGCTAATTGCAGACAACGTTAGAAACAATCCAGTGAATCTGCTCGAAACACTTTCGCAGCGCCTAGCGAACGAAGTTTTGTCTGCTGCAGGACCTTGGGCTCAAAAAGTCAAAGTCACAGTTTCAAAACCTGATGCACCGATCGATCTTTACTTCGACACCGTTTCTGTGACCGCAAAGGCAAAAAGGCAGTCCTAGTGCGCACCTGGAAGATTGCGGTGCTGGCGCTGGGTGCGAACTTAGGCGATAGACAAAAAACCATCGAGATTGCTATCGAACAACTTGCTGCACAAAAAAAGATTCGCGTGCTGGAGCGCTCACCGCTTGTTGAATCGGTTGCGCTAACCGAATCCGGCCTTGATGAATCTTTGCCGAGTTATCTAAACGGTGTAATCAAGATCGCAACTCAGCTCCGTCCAAAAAAGCTTCTAGAGGTAATCACCAGAATTGAGAATCTGCACGGAAGAATCCGTTTGCAGAAGTGGGGCTCTAGGACACTGGATATCGACATCATCACCTATGAAGATGTTTTCAAATCCTCCAAGCATCTAACCATTCCTCACCCACAAACTCATCACAGACCTTTTGTGTTAGTGCCTTGGACACTAATGGACGAGGATGCAATTTTGCCTGGTCACGGCAGAGTATCTGATCTTTCGAGCTCAATGATCTCGCAGGTGAGTGTGCTGACATGAAGCCAACCAAACTCTCACTGCTTTTACTTATCTCCCTACCAACAACCACCGCAGCATTCTTTGTTGCAAGCTTTATGGTCGGTCGCGGCCTCCAGGTTCCGGTATCACCTGCAAATCTCTTGATTACCTTGGCGGCAATTTCGGCGGTGTTACTTGCTCTATCTATTCCAATCTGGCGCTACCGCAATGCACTCAAACAAACTCCAACGAAGCGACCAAAGAGAGTCGATCCGTTCTACGCGGTGCGAGTTTTACTTCTTGCTAAAGCAAGTTCTTTAGCTGGAGTGCTATTTGCCAGCTGGCATCTCGGGGTTGTGATCTTTCAACTTTCCGGAGCAGTTGTGGTCCAGGGGCTGGTTTTGCAAAATGCAATTGGCTTTATTGCAAGCGCGCTACTAGTTGTTGCAGCTCTAGTCACCGAACAGATTTGTCGCCTGCCACAAGATCAAGATCCTGATCCAGATCAGGCGGTGCGATCTTGAAGCAAGGAAGACTAAACGTCGGTGTGCTAGGAACTGAAGCCTCAGGAATTGCAATGGCACAGGCTTTGGCAACAGCCGGTCACATGGTGGTTGCAGTTAGCCAAGCCCCTATGGATCTAGATGATGCACTAGAGGTATTGCTTCCGCAGGCCAAGAAGCTATCCGATGAACAAATCCTTGAGGCAGCTGATTTGGTTTTGCTTGCTGTTCCAGCAGCTGAAATTTCTAAAATCACATCCGAGCTTTCCGATTCATGGCGAGCCGGCCAATTAGTTGTTCACCTGTCGGCTGAATTCGATCATGAGGTTTTGAGCGAAGCGGTTGCGAAGGGAGCTATCCCTCTAGCCATTCATCCGGCCATGCGCTTCACCGGAACCAGTTTGGATCTAAACCGCATGAAGGAGAGCTTTTTTGCAGTGAGTGCTCCGGTTGTTGCACTGCCTATTGCCCAGGCGTTGGTTATCGAGATGGGCGCTGAGCCAATTGTTATCGATAGCAAGGCACGCGCCAGCTATGCCGAGGCAATCGAGGTGGCAAGCAATTTTTCCGCAATGATTGTTAATCAGGCAATTGGATTACTGGAGCAAGCGGGAGTTGAAAATCCAGCACTAGTTATTGCTCCGGTAATTGAAAGTGCTGTTGATCAGGCTTTGTCCAAGGGGCACCGCCAGATCAAGCCGGAAGATTTGATAGGGGATTCTTAGATGAAGGTCGTGAGGACAGTAGCGGATGTTGCGCTCTTGGTCTCGCGAACCAAAATCTCGGGCAAGAAAGTTTCTTTTGTCCCAACCATGGGTGCCATCCACGAAGGGCATCTATCTCTAGTTCAACTAGCCAAGCAGAATTCAGATTTGGTTGTTGCTTCGATTTTTGTAAATCCACTGCAATTCAACAGCACAGCAGATTTTGAGCTGTACCCAAGAAACGAAGATGCAGACGCAAAAGCTCTAAACAAGGCCGGGGTCGACGTCTTGTTTTTACCAACGGTTGACGAGGTCTATCCAGACGCCAACTACGCCATCACTCGGAAAGCTGGCCAGGCAGGGGAGCTCTACGAAGGGGCGGCAAGGCCTGGACACTTTGACGGAATGCTCACCGTGGTCTCAAAGCTTTTTGACATCGTCCAGCCTGATGTTGCAATCTTTGGGGCCAAAGATGCTCAGCAGCTATTTCTGATTCGCCAGATGGTCAAGGCTCAGAACCCACTTGGCACCCGTGACCACATCGAGATCCTCGAGGGGCCAACCATCAGGGATAGCAAAGGCCTTGCCCTTTCTAGTCGCAATAAGAGATTGTCCAAATCTCAGCTCCAGTTGGCGCTGACCTTGCCAACCGCGTTAGCGGAGGCAGCTTTGGCTGCCGAGCGAGGAGGAGGAGCATCCAGTGCATACTTCTCTGCAAGCTCCGTGTTTAGCGCAAATGGTGAGGCTAAACTCGATTATCTAGCCTTGGTCAATCCAGCAACCTTTCAAGCAATTGAAGAAGGATTCAAAGGCCAGGCACTAATGATTGTTGCCGCAACCGTGGGTGACGTAAGACTTATCGATAACAGGTTGATCACCTTCTAGGAGAAACAAACAGCAATGACTGAGCAGCTAGAAAACGATTCCGAGGATCTTCCTGAGCAAATTGCCGTTCGTATGGCAAAACGTGAAAAGCTCAACGAGCTTGCCGATGCCTACCCGGTTTCCCTTCCAATCACTCACACAATCTCTGAAGTTCGGACCGAGTTCCCAGAACTTGAAGTTGATGTTGCAACTGGCAAACACGTTGCACTTGCTGGACGAGTAGTTTTTGCTCGCAACACCGGAAAGCTATGCTTCGCAACTTTGCAGTCGGGCGATGGCGAAAGAATTCAGGCCATGGTTAGCCTCGATAAGGTCGGCGAGGAATCCCTTGAGCAATACAAAGAACTAGTTGATCTAGGCGATCACCTATTTGTTGAAGGTGAAGTAATCACCTCCAAGCGTGGCGAGCTAAGCATCTTGGTTTCAAGCTGGAAGATGGCGGCAAAGACAATTCGCCCGCTACCAAATCTTCACAATGATCTGTCTGAGGAATTTCGCGTACGCCACAGGTACATCGACCTAATCGTTCGCGACCGTGCGCGAGAAGTAGTAAAGATTCGCTCGCAAGTGATGCAGTCGCTTCGAAAGACTTTCACTGAAGATGGCTACCTCGAAGTTGAAACCCCAATGCTTCAGTCCATGCACGGTGGCGCATCAGCAAGACCGTTCAAGACACACATGAACGCATTCGATATGGAACTATTTCTTCGCATCGCGCCGGAACTTTTCTTGAAGCGCGCAGTTGTTGGAGGACTAGAACGCGTCTATGAAATCAACCGAAACTTTAGAAACGAAGGCGCGGACTCAACTCACTCACCGGAGTTTGCAATGCTCGAGTCTTATCAGGCTTATGGGGATTACAACACCATGGCCGAACTTACTCAGAAGCTAATCCAGAACGCAGCTCAGGATGTTTTTGGAACCCAGGTCGTGAAAATCGAAGACGGTGAAGAAAACGACCTCTCCGGTGCATGGGATCGCATCTCGATGTTCGAATCGCTTTCTGCTGCAGCCGGTGTTGAAATCACACCGGAGACTCCGATGGCGGAGCTAAAGAAGATTGCCGACAAAGTGGAGATCGAAATCGATCACCCACTGCACGGCAAGTATGTCGAAGAGCTTTGGGAGCACTTTGTAAAGCCAGGTCTTACCTCCCCAACCTTCGTGATGGATTTCCCGGTTGACACTTCACCTTTGACTCGCGATCACCGCGACAAGTCAGGTGTAGTTGAGAAATGGGATCTATACATCCGCGGCTACGAGCAGGCAACCGGTTACTCGGAGCTAGTTGATCCAGTAATTCAGCGCGAGAGATTTGTAGCTCAGATGGCACTTGCAAAATCTGGAGATCCAGAAGCTATGAAGTTGGACGAAGAGTTCCTAAAGGCACTTGAGTTTGGAATGCCACCATCGGGTGGAATGGGTATGGGTATTGACCGATTGTTGATGAGCCTTACCGGTCTTGGAATTCGCGAGACAATCCTGTTCCCACTTGTGAAGTAAACTTGTCCTTGTGGAAGAAATCGAAGTAGTAGCCCTAACCCCTCTTGAGTGGCTCGCCGATTTCGGAATGTCCATGATCCCCCCAATTCTCATGGGATTGCTGTTCTACGCGGTTATGCGAGGAATCTTCCGAGCTGATTCCACAGAGCGCAAGGTTTACAGCGAAATAGAGGCGCAGGAGCGCGCCAAGCGCAAAAAAGCCCCTAACGCCTAGGGCGAACAAGCCTACTTTCCAGGCTTCGGGCTAGTTAACATCTTTACCTAGGGCAATTTATTGCCCCTATAAAGGAGTAAAAGATGTTTGAGAAATTCACCGATAAGGCCAGACGAGTCGTCGTGCTTGCCCAGGAAGAAGCCAAGCTTCTAAACCACAACTACATCGGTACCGAACACATCCTCCTAGGTCTTATCCACGAAGGTGAAGGCGTTGCAGCCAAGGCTCTCGAATCACTCGGCATCAACTTGGACGCAGTGCGCGACCAGGTCCAAGAAATCATCGGACAGGGCCAGCAGGCTCCATCCGGACACATCCCTTTCACTCCTCGCGCAAAGAAAGTTCTAGAGCTTTCACTTCGCGAAGCACTGCAGCTTGGGCACTCCTACATCGGAACCGAGCACTTGCTGCTTGGACTTATCCGAGAAGGTGAAGGCGTTGCCGCTCAGGTTCTAACCCGTCTAGGAGCAGACACCAACCGCGTTCGTCAGCAGGTTATTCAGTTGCTTTCTGGCTTCCAAGGAAAAGAAACCGTTCAGGTTGGTGGCGAACAGGTTGCTCCGCAAAAGGGATCACAGATTCTTGACCAGTACGGCAAGAACCTAACTCAGTCCGCAGCCGAAGGAAAGCTTGACCCAGTAATTGGTCGTGAGCGCGAAATCGAGCGCGTCATGCAGATTCTTTCTCGCAGATCAAAAAACAACCCAGTTCTAATCGGTGAACCAGGAGTTGGAAAAACTGCAGTCGTTGAAGGACTTGCTCAGGCAATTGTTTCTGGAAACGTTCCAGAAACTCTCAAGGATAAGCAGCTCTACACACTTGATCTTGGTTCCCTAATCGCAGGTAGCCGCTACCGCGGAGACTTCGAAGAGCGCCTGAAGAAAGTCACTAAAGAAATTCGCACCCGTGGCGACATCATCACTTTCATCGACGAGATCCACACCCTGGTTGGTGCAGGTGCGGCAGAAGGTGCAATCGATGCAGCGTCCATCTTGAAGCCGATGCTTGCCCGAGGAGAGCTACAGACCATCGGTGCAACCACTTTGGATGAATACCGCAAGCACTTTGAAAAAGACGCAGCTCTTGCTCGTCGTTTCCAGTCCGTGCAGGTTAACGAGCCATCGCTTCCTCACACCATCAACATTTTGAAAGGTCTTCGTGACCGCTACGAAGCTCACCACAAAGTCTCCATCACAGATGGTGCAATCGTTGCTGCAGCATCTCTTTCAGATCGCTACGTCACCGACCGTTTCCTTCCGGACAAGGCCATTGACCTTCTAGATGAAGCTGGAGCAAGACTGCGCCTATCGATTCTTTCTTCACCTCCAGAACTTCGTGAAATCGAGGAGCGCATCGTTGCAACTCGTGTTGCTAAGGAAAAAGCAATCGAAGGCCAGGATTTCGAGCTAGCCGCATCCAAGCGCGACGAGGAAAAGAAGCTGACTGCTGAGCGTGCACAACTTGAGAAGCAGTTCCGCAAAGGTAACGTTCAAGCTCAAGGTGTTGTTGACGAGGGACTAATTGCAGAGGTTCTAGCTCAGGCAACGGGAATTCCAGTTTTCAAGCTAACCGAAGAAGAAAGCGCGAAGTTGATCTTCATGGAAGACGAACTTCACAAGCGCGTCATCGGTCAGGAAGTTGCCATAGCAGCGCTATCCAAGACCATTCGTCGTCAACGCGCTGGGTTGAAAGATCCGAAGCGCCCTTCAGGTTCGTTTATCTTCGCCGGTCCTACCGGTGTTGGAAAAACAGAACTTGCAAAGGCGTTGGCCGAATTCCTATTCGATGATGAGAATGCACTTATCTCGCTTGACATGTCAGAGTATGGCGAGAAGCACACCGTTTCTCGTTTGTTCGGTGCTCCTCCAGGATTCGTTGGATTCGAAGAAGGTGGCCAGCTAACCGAGAAGGTTCGTCGCAAGCCGTTTAGCGTTGTGCTGTTCGATGAGATCGAAAAGGCTCACCCGGATATCTTTAACTCGCTGCTTCAAATTCTTGAAGAAGGTCGCCTAACCGACGGCCAGGGAAGAGTAATCGATTTCAAGAACACCGTGATCATCATGACCACGAACCTTGGAGCAAGAGACATCTCAAGAGGCGCAATGGGCTTTAGCCTTGAGGGTTCTTCTGACAACGATTACCAGCTGATGAAGGCAAAGGTTAACGAAGAGCTAAAGCGCAGCTTTAGACCTGAGTTCCTAAACCGCGTAGACGAAACAATTGTCTTCCCGCAACTGAGCCAGACCGAGCTATTGCAGATCGTGGAGCTATTCATCAAGCGCCTTGCCGTTCGTCTTGAGGAGCGCGATCTAACCCTTGAGCTAACCGAAGCTGCCAAGAAGCGCCTAATGGAAATTGGTTGGGAGCCAGCTCTTGGTGCAAGACCGCTACGCCGAGCTGTCCAGCGAGAAATCGAAGACAAAATCAGCGAGCAAATCTTGCAGGGAGAGCTCAAAAACTCCAGCCACATCAAGGTTGACTTCGTTGATGGCGAATTCGTATTTGCAACCAACGTACGTGAATCAGTTGCCATAACCGCCTAGTTTTCACCAGGAACAGTTCAGCAAAAACTTTTGGCAACACCCGCATGCTTAGGCATCTATCGCTAGGTGCAAACCTAAAATTAGAAGCATGTCCCAGATGCCAAGGTCTAGAAGACCGTCCCCAGAAGTTTTCCGTCGTCGCCGAATCGCTGCCGCTGTTTTACTAGCGCTAGTGATGGCGTTGATTTGGGCTGGTGTCAGTGCAGTTTCTTCATGGCTAGGCGGCTCCAACAGTTCCACTGTTCCACTTCCTGATGGCATGGCCGAATCAAGTGTTGTTGTTGAGTCGGGAGAGGTTTGCCCTCCGGGAACAGTTGTTGTTGAGGCACAGGTAGGAAACTCATCCGGTGAAAACCAGAGTGCTTTCGCACCAGAAGAAACTCCATACATTTGGTTCACACTCACAAACACAAACTCTGTTGACTGCACCTTCAACGCAGGTTCAAAGGTTCAGTTCTTCACGATTCAAAGTGGTGATCAGGATATCTGGAGCTCGGGTCAGTGTTCAAGAGAAGGTCTTGAAGATAGCAATATGGTCCTGCCTTCCGGCGAAACTGTTTCCAGCCCACCATCTCCATGGGAGAAAGTATTCTCAAGTGATTCGGGTTGTGGAGCAGATCAAGCACCTGTGACAACCGGCGGCGCTAGCTACCACCTCAAAGTGGATGTCAGCGGAGAGCTTTCAACCAACGACCAGCAGTTTGTTCTGAACTAGCTTTTTAGTCCCGCAGCCAAAGCTTTGCTCAACTGCGTGAAGTTCGAATCAATCACTTTTGTGAAGCCAAGGCGCTTAGCCTCGTTTTGCCTTATGACCGCTTGATTCACTTTTCTAATTTCTCCAGCCAGGCTGATCTCGCCGAAAGCAACTACGTCGTGTGAAATCGGCTGGTCCTTGATAGCGGATGCGATGGCCAGAGCAATTGCCAAATCAGCTGATGGTTCAGAAACTTTCACGCCACCAACAGTTGAAACATAGACATCGAGCTCGGAAAGCCTAAGTCCTGCCCTTCTTTCTAAAACTGCAAGAATCATCGCAACTCTGGAGGAGTCAACGCCGTTTGTCACTCGTCTTGGTTGAGCGGTGGAGCTTTTGACAACCAGTGCTTGAATCTCAGAGATCATGGCACGCTTGCCCTCAAGGGTCACGGTCACACACGTTCCAGAAACTTCGGTTTCAGAACGAGAAAGAAATAGCCCACTCGGGTCTGGAACTTCAGAAATTCCATCACCGGTCATCTCAAAGCAACCAACTTCATCGGTTGGACCAAAGCGGTTCTTGAAAGACCGGATGAAACGAAGGCTCGTTTGACGATCTCCTTCGAAGTGGCAAACAACATCAACTAGGTGCTCGAGGGCCCTAGGTCCAGCGACCGTTCCATCTTTTGTGACGTGACCGACCAAGATAATCGGCAGATTAGATTCCTTGGCAACGCGAATTAGATTTGCTGCCACCTCTCGAACCTGAGAAGGCATACCTGCAGCGCCATCAATTTCACCGGCGATGATGGTCTGCACCGAGTCAACAATTAGAAGCTCAGGCTTTAGGTGATCAATCTGGCCCAAAACAGTTGCCAGATCATTTTCGGAAGCTAGGTAGAGATTGTCTGAAAGGGCACCAGTTCTATCGGCACGAAGCTTGATCTGACCAGTTGATTCTTCACCGCTGACATACAGAACCTTCAGCCCTGATTTAGCGCTGTTGGCAGCTACCTCTAGAAGCAACGTTGATTTACCAACACCTGGCTCTCCAGAAAGCAACACAACAGCCCCCGGAACAATGCCTCCACCCAGGACGCGGTCGAACTCGCCTACTCCAGTTGGACGGGAGTGAACCTGGTCGGTAGAAACTTGAGTGATTGGTTTGGCAGCGAAGTTGTCTCCGATGGCCGCAGGTCTAATCGAACGCACAACCCCAATGCCCCGGCCTTTGCCTTGGGCAGTTAGTTGGACGGTATCCCAGGACTGACACTCACCACACTGGCCAACCCATTTGGCTGCGCTCCAGCCACACTCCACACACGAGTACTCAGATTTTGTCTTGGCCATGTGTACCAAACTACCCTGACCCACCGATACCAATGAAGGTTAAGCTTGGAGTATGGAAAACAATCGGATAG
>JBIJAI010000028.1:0-12289 GCA_044345815.1 Rhodoluna sp.
ACTTGTCCTGGATAGATCAGAGTCAAGACCCCTGATACCGCAGTTGAAAGTTATCGAGTAAAACCTGGAGATACCCTTTCAGTTATTGCCGGTCGCCACGGTCTAACTCTTGGTGAGCTAACTGCCATAAACCGCATCAATGCCTCGACTCTGATCTATCCAGGACAAGTGTTACGGATAGCAAAAGTTTTGCCCGCTACCCAACCACCTCTAAATGCCCCAGATAGCTATCAGGTGATCGCCGGAGATTCTCTAGAGTCAGTAGCTAAGAAATTTTCTCTTAGCTTGACCGCTTTGCGCGAATACAACGGACTCTCTAGATCATCGATTATCTACGTCGGTCAAGTTCTATCCCTGAAACCAACTGCTCCAGTTGCGAAAGCACCTAGGGTGCCAACTCCGGCTCCTTCGGCCAGTACTCTAAGCGATGAAGTTTCCAACATCGACCCAATGCGTCCAACTGGTGCCTGCACTATTCATGGCTTCCACACAGTAAAAGGCGGTGAAACCATCAGTCGAATTGCTGCCGTTTACGGAGTCTCTACTCAGTCAGTACTTAGCTCCAATTCACTGAGTTGGTCCAGCACCATTTACGTTGGACAGAAACTCACTATTCCAGGAGTTCACGAAATTAAAAACTGCCCGTCATTGACCAAGCTATCGGCAGATATGCGACAAAACGCCGAGGTTATTCATCGAGTTGGAAAGCAACTTGGTGTCAGTGACTACGGAATTGTGATCGCATTGGCAACAGCAATGCAAGAATCTAGCCTCAAAAACATTGACTATGGCGATCGCGATTCAGTTGGCTTATTCCAGCAAAGAACTTCCCAGGGTTGGGGAACTATTGCTGAGATTATGGACCCTGTGTACTCAGCAAGAGCATTCTTTGGAGGCCCTAATGGGCCAAACGCTGGAAAAATTCGCGGGTTGTTGGATATCAAAAACTGGTCAACTATGGCCCTAGCCAAAGCAGCTCAAGCGGTTCAGATTTCAGCCTTCCCAGACGCTTACCAAAAATGGGAGCTGTCAGCCTGGAGTTGGCTTGATCAAATCGAATCCGATAAAGACAATGGCTAATCTTTCTGGGCAGTTAATCGCAAATCGCTATCTGGTTATCTCCCTGGTGGCATCCGGTGGCATGGCAAGCGTTTACCTGGCAAATGATCAAGTTCTGGAGCGAAAGGTTGCCCTAAAGGTCATCCACCCGCACCTGGCAAAAGATAAGTCCTTCGTCGACAAGTTCCAAAGAGAAGCCAAGATGGCTGCGCAGCTTTCTCACCCGAACCTGGTGAACGTTTTTGACCAGGGAGCAGACGGCGACGTTATCTTCTTGGTGATGGAGTATGTGCCGGGTATTACCCTGCGGGATGCAATGAATGATTTTGGTGCATTGGATTCCAAAAAAGCGCTGGAGATTATTGAACCCCTGACTGAGGGACTGGCTGCCGCGCACTCCGCCGGAATCTTGCACCGCGACCTAAAGCCAGAAAACGTTTTCCTATCTGATGGCGGAAAAGTGAAGCTGGGTGATTTTGGCCTAGCTCGAGAAATCTCCGAGCACACTCAAACCGGCTCTGTGGTTGGAACTGTTGCCTACCTCTCCCCTGAATTAGTTCTTCGAGGACAAGCTGATGCTAGAAGTGATATTTACTCGCTGGGGGTAATGATCTTCGAGATGCTAACCGGCAAACAGCCCTACCAAGGCGAACAAGCAGTTCACGTTGCTTACCAGCACGCCAATGAAAACATTCCGGCACCTTCTTCGGTAGAGCCTGGAGTACCAGAACTTCTTGACGAGATTGTGCTTTGGTCAACGGCAAGAAATCCAAGTGATCGTCCGGCATCGGCTGTGGCTTTACTCCCTGTGATTGCTAGGGCCCGAACTGATCTATCTCGCGGGCTGACTACAACACTCTCTCAGATTGATAAAACTGCCCGAATCAATCTGAACCAAGACTTTGTAGCACCAGCTGGTGCCACCGAAGTTTTAGAGGTTGCAGACATCCAAGAACTGGCATCATCTTCTGGAATCGCAACCAAGCTTGAAAAATCCAACAAGCGCTCCAGGTTTTGGCTGAGCGTTTTTACAGTTCTCGCCCTTTTTGGTGGCGCAGGTTCGGGCTGGTGGTTTTCTTCAGGCCCTGGAGGCCTTGCTGCCATTCCAGATCTAACTGGAAGATCGATTGAGCAAGCACTTGAGGCGCTCGAGCCGTTGGGTGTAGTTATTGAGCAAGCTCAGGAAAACAGCGGGTCTGTCCCGGAAGGATTTGTCAGCAGGACAGATCCAGCTGCTGGATCTAGGATTTTCAAAAACTCCGTCGTCAAGGTCTTTGTCTCTCTTGGTCCCAAGCAGCTTCGAGTTCCGGAGGTTTCCGGGCTAAGCGCTGAGGAGGCCAAGAAACTCTTGACCGACTCGGGATTTGTGGTCGGATCATCTAAAAACTTCTTTGGCGATGCCCCTCAAGGCCAGGTGCTCGGGCTATCCGCGCCGGCTGGAACGATCTTGAACCAAGGAAGTGTGCTGGATGTTCGTATCAGCCTTGGGCCGTTGCCTGAAGTTGCTGGGCTACCAGCTGAACAAGCAAGGACTTTGCTTGCAGCAGTTGCAATCGAAATTGAAGAAGTTGAGGTTTTCAATAACCAGATTCCGCAGGGTCAAACGGTGGGACTAGTGCTTGCCGAAGATCCGCTACCGGAAAACGGCAAAACAGTTCTGGAAATTTCTAAAGGACCAGAGATTGTGATCATGCCAAACACCGTTGGTGAAACCATCGCTGCGGCAAAGACTCTGCTTGAAAATCTTGGTTTATTGGTTGTTGTAGATACCAATCAACTCTCGAGCAATTTTGGAATAGCCAAGGTAAAGCGTCAAACTCCAGAAGCCGGATCTGAGATAAGAGTCGGCGACAGCGTTACTATTATTTCTCGCTAGCGCTTAGCCAGAGCTTCCGAAACCAAGAAGGCTAGCTCCAAAGACTGCATGTGGTTGAGCCTTGGATCGCATAGCGATTCGTAGCGAGACTCCAGAGTTTTCTCATCGATCATCTCTGATCCACCAAGGCATTCGGCAACGTCGTCTCCGGTTAGCTCGATGTGGATTCCTCCAGGGAATGTTCCAGCAGCGCGGTGCACCTCGAAAAAGCCTGCAACCTCGTCCATGACGTCGTCGAATCTTCTGGACTTGTAGCCGTTTTTGGTTGTGATTCCATTGCCGTGCATCGGGTCGGTAATCCACAGTGGCTTGGCATCGCTTGACTTTACTGCTTCAACGAGCTTTGGAAGCTTTTCGCGAATTTGGCTAGCTCCCATGCGAGTAATGAAGGTCAGCCTTCCTGGTTCGCGGTTTGGATCAAGTTTCTCGATCAGAGCCATGACATCTGAAACTTCGGTGCTTGGCCCTAGCTTTACGCCGATTGGGTTTCTAATTCGTGACATGTAGTCAATGTGAGCCCCATCCAGTTGCCTGGTGCGCTCTCCCACCCATAGGAAATGGCCGCTGGTGGCGTATGGGTTTCCAGTTCGAGAATCAATTCGAGTCATCGGTCTTTCGTAATCAAACAGCAAAGCCTCGTGAGATACGTAAAACTCAGTTGCCTTCAATGCGTCAAAGTCTGCGCCGCAAGCATCCATGAACCTAATAGCTCGATCAATTTCAGCCGCCAACTGTTCGTATCGAACGTTAGCTGGGTTATCTGTGAAGCCCTTGTTCCAGTCATGCACAGACCGAAGATCAGCGAAGCCACCTGTTGTAAAGGCTCTAATCAGATTCAGTGTCGAAGCTGAGGTGTGGTACGCCCGCACCATGCGGTTTGGATCTGTTGCACGGGACTCTGGAGTGAAGTCGTAACCATTTACAGCATCGCCTCGGTAAGCAGGTAAGGTTTGGTCGCCACGAGTTTCTGTATCGGAAGAGCGAGGTTTGGCAAACTGTCCTGCCATGCGACCCATCTTTACTACCGGCATAGATGCGCCGTACATCAACACAACTGCCATCTGGAGAATTGTCTTGACTCGGTTTCTGATGCGGTCAGCAGTAGCATCCGCAAATGTCTCAGCGCAGTCGCCACCCTGAAGCAGGAAAGCTTTGCCATCGGCAGCAGCGGCTAGCCTTGCGCGAAGAGTGTCTACTTCACCTGCAAAAACTAGCGGCGGCAATACTGCAAGCTCTTGACGAGCAGCCTGAAGTTTCGTCTCGTCGGTCCAAGTTGGTTGCTGAGCAGCAGGGAGGTTTCGGTAGTTATCTAAGCCCTTGAGTACAGCGGGGTCAGCTTGAATGTTTGGTTCAATCATTTTTTCTCTACCTAGCGAGCGCAGCCCGCTTTTCCTTCACTGTTGAGGCGTACTGGTCAACGTACTCCTGGCCGCTGATTTTCTTGAGCTCATACATAATCTCGTCGGTCACCGCGCGCAAAACTATGCGGTCACCTTCCATGCCATCAAACCTTGAAAAATCCAAGGGCTTGCCATAGACAATTCCAACTCGGCGAACCCTAGGCAGCCTGGTTCCGATGGGCTGAACCTTTTCGGTATCAATCATGGCAACCGGGATAACAGGAACCTTGGCTTCCAAAACCATGCGAGCGATTCCAGTGCGGCCGCGATACAACCTGCCATCGGGTGATCTGGTTCCTTCTGGGTAGATTCCTAAAAGCTGGCCCTGCTCCAAAACACCTAGTCCAGTATTCAATGCGGCCTCTGAAGCCTTTCCGCCTGAGCGGTCAATTGGAAGCTGCCCGGTGGATTTGAAGAACCACTTAACTAACCAGCCCTTGATTCCTTTACCTGTGAAGTATTCGCTCTTAGCTAGAAATACAACTGGTCTTGGGCACTGAAGCGGCAAAAAGATAGAGTCCGAGAAAGAAAGGTGGTTGCTAGCCAGAATTGCAGCTCCACTAGATGGCACGTTCTCTACCCCGCGAACCCAGGGTCTAAAGATGAAGCGCAGCAGAGGGCCAAGCACGAATGTCTTCAGAATGAAGTACGTCATGAAACCCTCCTTAGGTAGTTAGGTGAAACACCTAGTTTAGTTAGTTGGCCTAGGCGAAAGCCTGGCGGGCTAGATCAGCGGCACCAATCAGACCCGCTTGATTTAGGAAAGCGGCCTTTACAACCTTGAGTTCTGGGCGATAACCCTTGGCTGGCACGGATTTGGTGAAAGAGTCTCGAATTGGGTTCATGAGCTTTTCTCCGACGGCACTAACTCCCCCGCCAATTACCGCTATTTCTGGATCCAGCACAGGAACAAAAACCGACCCAATTGCCTTACCTAGGTATTCGCCAAGTTCAACAATGAGCTCATTGGCCCCAGCGTCATCTTCCAAGATCGCCTGATAGACCATCTCGCCACTCAGTTCTCCCTCAGCAGCTGCTAGCTCGCTGAGCCTGTATCCTTTCGCATCCCCTGATGTGGCAAGTGCTCGGGCAGCGAGCAATAGTGCTGTTCCCGAAGCGTAGGTTTCCAGGCACCCCTTGAGTCCACAACCGCAAACTCTTCCGCCTGGAACTGAAATCACGTGACCCAGCTCCGCGCCGATTCCAAAACCTCCTTTGAGAAGTCTTCCTTCAGAAATGATCGCTCCGCCAACACCGGTGCCGATAGTTAGCATGATCATGCTCTGGACATCTTTGCCAGCCCCGAATCGAAACTCGGCCCAACCGGCAGCATTGGCATCATTTTCAAGAAGTACTGGGAGGTTCGTTTTACTCTCGATTCGAGATTTCAACGGCTCATTTCGCCAAGCTGCGATGTTTGGGGCGTGATACATAATCTCGCGGTCCAAGCTTAGAAACCCTGCGGCAGCTACTCCAACCCCAACTACTTTCTCATTGGCCGTCAGCTGGTCAATAACCGAGACAATTGCCTCGACCATCTGATTCGAGTCATCGATGGGACTTGGAATCCGCAGCTCTTTGAGAACGGCCCCTGCTTCATCGACCAAAGCGCCGGCGATTTTGGTTCCACCAATGTCAATACCAAGCGCGTGCATCAAGGGGGCCCTATCAGGAATTTGCAGAAATAAGCTAAGTCTCCAGTTTACTAAGCCAATAGCCCTCTTGATAAGGGGCGAATAGCCCCCTTCGGCAGTTGCTTTTGGCTATAGTTGTGGGAAATCTCGAGATAACGGAGTCCAAGATGAGATCCTACGAGCTACCAAGCTTGGTTGAATCCCCGAGCCATGAAAACATCACAGACCTTTTGGTCCAGCGCGTTAAAAAAACCCCAGCCATATCGCTTTTCGGTGTTGAAGACTCTCCTGGAGTCTGGCGCGATGTAAGTGCCCAGGCTTTCCTAGAACAAGTTCAAGACCTAGCCCGCGGATTCATTGCTGCCGGCATAAAGCCCGGCGATGCTGTTGGAATCATGAGCCGAACCCGCTACGAATGGGCCTTGGTGGACTTTGCACTTTGGTTCGCAGGAGCAGTTTCGGTTCCAATTTATGAGACAAGTGCCCCGGCTCAAATCGAATGGGTCCTATCGGATTCGGAAGCTGTCGCGCTGATTGTAGAAACTAAAGATCACCAAGAAAGATTCGAAAAAATTAAATCCAACACCCCACTTGTTAAGCAAGTCTGGCGCCTAGATGATGACTCGCTGTTTCAGTTGGTCGGAATGGGCAAGGAAATCACTCTTGCTCAGGTAGAAACTGCGCGTACTTCTCGAGGCCTCGACGATCTGGCAACCATCATTTACACATCCGGAACGACGGGAAAGCCCAAGGGTTGCGAATTGCTTCACCGAGGATTTGTTGACCTATCAAAAAACTCCCAGCTTGAGCTCCCGGAGGTCGTGAAAGAGGGAAATGCAACGTTGCTGTTTCTTCCACTTGCGCACGTTTATGCAAGATTCATCTCTATCCTCTGTGTATACGGAGGAATCCGAGTTGGCCACCAGCCAGATACTAAGAGCGTGGCAGCGGGAATGCAGTCTTTCAAGCCACACTTCCTGCTTGCGGTGCCTAGAGTGTTTGAGAAGGTCTATAACTCCGCCGAGCAAAAAGCTGAGGCCGGAGGCAAAGGCAACATTTTCCGCAAGGCCGTTCAGGTCGCTATTGACTACTCAAGGGCACGGGATACTAAGAAAGGTCCGTCCCTGGCCCTGAAGCTTCAGCACAAAGTCTTTGACGCACTGGTCTATAAGAAACTTCGCGCGGCCATGGGTGGAAATGTGAAGTACGCAGTTTCTGGTGGTGCTCCCCTCGGAGATCGCCTAGGGCACTTCTTCCGCTCAATCGGACTAGTTGTTCTAGAAGGATATGGGCTTACTGAAACATCAGCACCGGCCATGATTGGCAGGCCAAGCGATGCTCAGATCGGCAAGGTAGGAAGAGTGCTTCCGGGTTGTGCTGTAAAAATTGCCGACGACGGAGAGATTCTTCTAAAGGGATCCAACGTGCTTCGCGGCTACTGGAAGAATCCAGAGGCCACAAAAGCTGCCATCCAAGATGGATGGTTTAGAACAGGAGACATTGGCGAACTGGATGAAGAAGGATTTATCTCCATTACCGGTCGCAAGAAGGAACTGATTGTAACCTCGGGCGGAAAAAACGTTGCCCCGACAGCACTCGAGGATCCACTACGCGCAAGCCCAATCATCGGACAGGCAGTTGTTATTGGTGATCAGCGTCAGTTTGTTTCAGTACTGATTTCCTTGGATCCAGAAATGCTGCCGGTGTGGCTTGGAAACAATGGTCAGAAATCGGACATGAGCCTAGCCCAGGCAGCCAAGAACCCAGTGGTGCTGGCAGAACTGCAGCGAAAAATCGACGAAGTAAACGCCACAGTTTCCAACGCTGAAGGAATCAAGAAGTTTGCCGTTATTGAAAGTGAACTTTCAGAAGAGTCAGGGCACCTAACGCCTTCGCTGAAAATCAAGCGAGAAGTAGTCACTAGAGACTTCGCGCCAATTATCGATGAGATTTACGGTGGAGCACCAACAACCTCTGAAGCTTTGAAGATTCAGGACTAGTCCCGCATAAACCAGCTGGTTTCTCGAAGCGCTGCCATGCAAACCTTACGCTCTGGGGCATCTAGCCGGTCCAAGTAAACAAGTCCATCCAAATGATCAACTTCATGCTGAAACACCTGGGCGAGTAGACCTTCAGCTTGGAGTTCAACGACCTCGCCGGTAATCCTCTGGCCTCGAATTGAAACTTTGGAATACCTGGGAGTCTTGCTCCAAATCTCAGGCAGGGAAAGACAGCCCTCGTCAAGTTCCACTAAGTCGCCAGATTTTTCGAGAATTTCAGGATTGATAAGGTGCCCGACTACACCCTCAACGTGATAGCTAAAGGCTCGAAGGTTGACTCCGATTTGATTGGCAGCCACCCCTGCTCGCCCAACAAGGGAAGTAGTTTCCTCTAGGTCGGAGATTAAAGTTCGAATGGAATCGGTTATCTCAACAATTGGAGCTGACGCGGTTTTTAAAACTGGGTCCCCGAATAACCGGATCTCGCGTACCGCCATTATTAGCTACAGCGGAGTGACGATTGAACCGATTACCTCGGCTGCTAGTTCACGTGCTGCATCTCTTGTGGGCTTCTTCAGTTCGTTGAACTTGATTACAGATCCGGCAGCAAGAGCTGGATCGTAAGGGATACGAATCACGGAACGAACGCGAGTTCTAAAGTGCTGCTCGATTTCATCTAGCTTGACTAGAAGTGTTGCCTGGGTCGCGGTGTTCAGTGCAACAACTGAGTTTCTAACGAGCTCTCCGTAGCCATTTGCCTCAAGCCAAGTCAGGGTCTCAGAAGCAAGTCTTGCCTCATCAACGGAACCACCAGAAACGATAACGAGTGCGTTTGCTCGCTGCAAAGTTGGGCGCATTACCGAATGCACGATACCGGTACCACAGTCAGTAATGACAATCGAGTAGTAGCGTGCCGCCATGTCAGCAACTACGTTGTAGTCACCCTCGTTGAAGGCCTCTGACAGCATCGGGTCGGCATCCGAGGCCAAGACATCAAGTCTGGTTTCATCTCTTGAAACCATGTTGGAAAATTCAGAAAAGCCATCAATTGCCGCCGCACGGTTCACGACATCGCGAACGGTAAACCTGGTCGACTTACTTACACGTTCGGCCAAGGTTCCACGGTCTGGGTTCGCGTCGATTGCAATTACGCGATCCTCACGCACCTGAGCCATTGCCATTCCAAGCAGAGTGGAAATTGTTGTTTTTCCAACTCCACCTTTACGGGTTAGAACTGGAATGAACTTTGCTCCACCTTCAAGTACAGCTGCGATTCGAGCATCCATGGCCTTTCGCGCTTTGACCTTGGGAGAATCTCCTGGGTTCCAAAGCTTGAGAGTCAGGTAATAAGCAAGCTTTCTCCAGCCTGATTCAGGAGAAGGGCGGAACTTTGCTGAATCATCCAGTAGACGATCGGCAGTAAGCATGGCCGCTGGTTCTGGCTCGTCAAATACTTCGCCACGAAGGCTGTCTCTTCTCGAGTAGCGAGACTTGGTTATTTCCACTTCGGTGGCAGCTGGCTCGGCAACAACCACAGCAGCGGTGGAGGCAACCACAGCGATAGAAGATGTGGCTGGGGAAAGATCAATTTCCTCAGAAGTTACAGGAGCGTCAGAGTCTGCACTTGCATCGAAGTCGGTAGGGCTAACCTCTGGTGCGCTCTTGCCGAGCCCTGTGCCCTCTTCTTCAAAGCGTGCTTCTTTTTTCTTTGCCAAGAAAACTCCTAATTTTGCCCCCGGGAAATCAACTTGCTTATTCTAAAGCAGATGCGCAGGTGCTGCTAGTTGGGCTCTATTTCAAGGATTAGATCCCCGGCTTCGACGGCCTGGGTCCCTGAAATCGCCAGTCTTTTCACTACTCCCGAGATACTCGCAGTGATGGTCGCTTCCATCTTCATGGCTTCAATACTTGCAACTGCCTGACCGAGCTCCACTTTGGTTCCAACAACTGTCTTTAGGCTCACAACACCCTGGAATGGTGCTGCTACGTGACCCAGATTTGAAGTATCGGCCTTCTCGGACAGCACTACATCGCTGACAATCTTGCGATCTCTCACATTTACCGGACGAAGCTGACCGTTGAGAGTTGTCATGACAGTTCTAAAGCCTTTGGCATCTGGAGTTCCGATTGCCTCGAGTCCGACATATAGGCGAAGACCTTTGGAAAGTTCGATCATGTGCTCAACGCCCTGTTCGAGTCCATAAAGAAAATCAATGGTGTCGACTTGGTCAAGTCGGCCATAGTTTTCGCGCATCTTGCTGAACTCTTTATATGGTGCAGGGAACAGAAGTCTGTTTAGGGTAGCGCGGCGCTCTAGCGAGCTAGATTGCAACGAGGACAAATCATCCTCGGAAACAGGTTCAATTCCGAACTTTATGTCACGTCCTTGCAAGACCTTGGTTCTAAATGGCTCGGGCCAACCTCCTGGAAGATCCCCCAACTCCCCTGCCATGAATCCAACCACCGAATCGGGTACGTCATAGTTTTGCGGGCTGTTCTCAAAGTCATCTGGATCGGCTGAAACGGCAACCAGATGCAAAGCAAGATCTCCAACGACCTTTGAAGAAGGAGTTACCTTGGTTGGTCGGCCGAGAATTCGGTTCGCCGCGGCATACATGTCCTCAACTTTTTCGAACTGATCGCCAAGTCCTAGTGCAATCGCCTGCTGGCGCAAGTTAGAAAGCTGACCGCCTGGTATCTCGTGCTGGTAAACCCGGCCAGTTGGTCCAGGAAGGCCAGACTCAAATGGTGCGTAAATCTTCCTAACTGCCTCAAAGTATGGTTCGAGTTTGGTTACGGCAGAAAGTTCAATGCCGGCATCGTGCTTGGTATTTGCTAGTGCTGCGATAAGCGATGAGGCCGAAGGTTGCGAAGTGGTTCCAGCCATTGGAGCACTTGCCACATCCACCGCGTCAACACCGGCTTCAATTGCAGCCAAAAGAGTTGCTAGCTGTCCGCCTGCTGTGTCGTGGGTGTGAAGGTGAACCGGTAAATCGAATCTCTCACGCAGTGCAGAAACTAATTGTCTGGCGGCTTCAGGTCGCAACAGGCCAGCCATGTCTTTGATGGCGATGATGTGGGCTCCGGTTGCGACAATCTTCTCTGCAAGGCCTAGGTAGTAATCAAGTGTGTATAGATCTTCTTTAGGGTCAAGAAGATTTCCGGAGTAGCAAATACCGACTTCGGCTACCGCTGTTCCAGTGTCCAAGACGGCTTGAATGGCAGGGCGCATCTGTTCAACATCGTTTAGCGCATCGAAGATACGGAAAATGTCAACGCCGCTGGCCGTTGCTTCTTGAACAAAGGCCTTGGTCACTTCTTCTGGGTAAGGCGTGTAACCAACTGTGTTTCTACCTCGAAGCAACATTTGAATACACAGGTTTGGCATTGCTTCCCGAAGCGCTTCGAGTCTCTCCCAAGGGTCTTCTGCTAGGAAGCGCAGTGCAACATCGTAGGTTGCTCCGCCCCATGCCTCAACGGAGAAAAGCTCTGGCGTGATCCTTGCAACGTGAGGTGCGACTTGTACTAGGTCCCGAGTTCGAACCCTGGTAGCCAAAAGTGACTGGTGAGCGTCACGGAAAGTTGTGTCTGTGATTGCAACATGCTTTTGATCACGCAGCGCTTTAGCAAAATCTGCTGGACCAAGCTCCAGAAGTCTTTGCCTAGAACCACTAGGGGCTGGCTTGGTCAAATCAGCATCTGGAAGCTTCAGGGCTGGATTTGCGTAGTTCAACCTTGGGCCATTGGGCAGATTCACGGTTGTCTCCGCAAGCCACTGCAAAAGCTTCGTTCCGCGGTCTTGAGATGGACGAGTACGAAACAGCTCTGGTCGTTCGTCTATAAAAGAGGTGCTGAGATCCCCAGAGGCAAACTCTTCATCGGAAAGTACTGCCTGAAGGAAAGAGATGTTGGTTGAGACACCACGTATGCGAAACTCTGCCAATCCTCGACGGGCTCGCATAACTGCTGCCTCGAAGCTTTTTCCTCGGGAGATTAGCTTCACAAGCATTGAGTCAAAATGAGGCGAAATCTCAGCACCGGTAGATACCGTTCCACCATCTAGGCGAATACCGGCTCCTCCGGGAGAGCGGTAGGTGGTTATCTTGCCAGTGTCGGGTCTAAAGTTTGCGGCTGGGTCTTCAGTTGTTATTCGGCACTGCAAGGCAAATCCATGCATAGAAATGCTCTCTTGTGTAAGCCCAAGATCTGCCAGAGACTCCCCTGCGGCTATGCGCATCTGCGACTGCACCAGGTCAACATCGGTGATTTCTTCGGTGACGGTGTGCTCGACCTGGATTCTGGGGTTCATTTCAATAAATA
>JBIJAI010000060.1:0-3719 GCA_044345815.1 Rhodoluna sp.
AAGGTTGTTGGGGGAGGTCAGGCATGAAACGGCGACGAGGTAAGGGCTTTGCGCAAGTTCTGCTAGGAATCTATCCATAAGGGCTTTCCCAACCCCTTGGCCCCGATGGGAACTTGTGATGGCTAGAGTCAGCAGTTCCCATTCGTTGGAGCTGACCTTATTAATCTGAAGCATGCCCACAGTCTCAGAGCTGAATGAGGCAACAAAAACCCAACCATCTTTAATTCCAGATTCGATTTCGCCAGCAGGGGCTGGCTCGAGGTCAATGTTGCCGTGAGGAAAGCACTCGGCGTCCAGACTCAATAGCGCAGGAAGATCGGAAGCGACTGCAATTTTGATGCTCAGATCCATGACAAAACAGTATCAACAGTTGCGTCCTGTGCCTAAAGAGTTGGTACAGATATGACCTCTGCAGAAAATGCCGTTGAGCATCCCGATCGCAACCTAGCTCTCGAGCTAGTTCGGGCGACCGAGGCGGCCGCCATACGTGCTCATCCTTTTATCGGTAAAGGCCAAAAAAACCAGGCCGATAAGGCAGCGGTCGATGCGATGCGTGCCTTTCTTGGCACAGTCAGTTTTGATGGTTTGGTTGTCATCGGAGAAGGCGAGAAGGATGACGCACCAATGTTATTCAACGGTGAAATCGTCGGAAATGGCACCGGACCTAGATGCGACATCGCTGTCGATCCAATTGACGGAACCTCGCTCACGGCAGCAGGACGACAGAACGCCATCTCGGTAATTGCCGTTTCCGATCGCGGAACCATGCTTGATGCTTCTTCAATTTATTACATGAACAAACTTGTTACTGGCTCAGAGGGTGTTGGGGTTTGCGACATTCGAAAGCCTGTGGGCGAGAACATTCGAGCGCTAGCCAAAGCCAAAAACAAAGCCGTTTCGGACCTAGTCGTTGCGGTGCTAGATCGGCCAAGACACGAATCTCTAATTCGCGAGATTCGAGAAGCTGGCGCAGGAACTAGATTGCTTTTGGATGGCGATGTGGCGGCCTCTATTCATGCGGCAAGTCCAGAGTCTCGAATAGACATGTGCCTGGGCGTGGGGGGTTCCCCTGAGGGAGTAGTCACTGCCTGTGCGGTAAATGCTCTTGGTGGATTGATTCAAGGCATTCTTATGCCTCGGGACGAACAAGAAAAGCAAAAGGGAATAAATTCAGGTCTAAAAATGGAGCACGTTTACGAGGCCAAAGATTTAGTAAGCAGTGACAATACATTCTTTATAGCCACCGGAGTCACCGACGGTGGCTTGCTTGAGGGGGTCCGAAGAAAAGGACCCATTATCAGAACCGAAAGCATGGTTATCCGCGGACGAAGTGGGACAGTGCGCCGGATTATTGCCGAGCATCAAGCCGCTCGCTGGAACTAATTCAGGGAAGCCATCAGGCGACGAAGCGAGTCAACTCTTGAGGCCCCCTGGTGGCCAAGTGCCCCGCTGACAATTGCTTCATCTAGAGCACAGTCGGGAGAGTCCGCTAGGTGAGTACAGCCCCTCGGGCAAGAGCGAATCGTCTCCCAAAGATCTTCAAAAGATTTAAGTAAGTTCTTCGGGTCGATGTGGCCAAGTCCAAAGGAGCGAATACCAGGGGTATCAATAATCCAACCATCTTCGAGTTTTATTGCCCTGACAGAAGTAGAGGTGTGACGACCACGCCCTGTCACATCGTTGACTACACCAACCGCTCGATTTGCCGATGGTGCGATGGCGTTAACCAGCGTAGATTTTCCAACACCCGAGTGACCAACCAAGACAGTCACTTCACCCGCTAATAGATCGTGAAGTTGCTTCAGGTCGAAATCGTCAGATCTTGTTTTAACTACAGGAATACTCAAGCCAGCAAAGTTGGCAAGGAACTCGGTTGGGTCCTGTAGGTCAGTCTTAGTGACGCAAATCATTGGCTTGAGCCCCGCATCGAGCGCTGCCGCTAGGTATCTATCTACTAATCGCGTTCTAGGTTCTGGGTTGGCAGCAGCAATAACAATCAATAATTGAGTGGCGTTTGCAACAATTACTCGCTCGACCTGGTCGGTGTCATCCGCGCTTCTTCGAAGCAATGTCTTTCTTGGCTCGATGCGAACAATTCTTGCCAGAGCACCCTCTTCACCAGTGAGATCTCCGTTGAGTGCGACTACGTCACCTACGGCTGGACCATCTTTTCGCAATTCCTTGGCAAGGGTAGCGTTCACCGGGGTGTCTGAATCCAACAGAATCACTTGATAGCGATTCTTGTCCACTCCCACCAGCAGGCCAAGTGCAGCATCTTCGTGATCGGGTCTTATCTTGGTGCGAGGCTTATTACCCTTGGGATTCGGTCTGATTCGAACATCGGTCTCGTCGAGATCGTGCTCGCCTGGTTCTGGTTCGTAGAGCCAGCTCAAGCTTTACCCTTCAACATGCTTTCCCAAAGAGTTACAAACTCAGGAATGGTTTTGGTGGTGACTGCTATTTCTTCAATTTCAATTCCCGGAACCCGCAGTCCGATGATTGCCCCGGCAGTTGCCATCCTGTGGTCCTCGTAAGTTTTCCAGAGCCCTCCGTGCAGCTTTGCTGGTTTGATGATCATTCCATCAGGCATTTCAGTGGCATCCCCGCCGATGGAGTTAATCTCGCTAACTAGAGCACTTAAGCGGTCAGTCTCATGTCCTCGAAGGTGAGCAACTCCTCGGATTTGAGAGGGGGAATCAGCTAGTGCAGCTAAAGCTGCAATAACAGGCGTTAATTCTCCACCGGTTGAAAGATCAATATCAATTCCCTGGATGGATCCAATTCCTGAAACAATTAGATCATCACCAACTCGTTCAACACTTGCTCCCATTTGCTGCAAGATACCGTCGAAGTCATTTCCAACTTGAGTGGTTTTCTTTGGCCAGTTAGAAATCTTGACCGATCCACCAGCTACCATGGCAGCTGCTAGAAATGGACCTGCGTTTGAAAGATCTGGTTCGATTGCAATCTCGCCGCCAGAGATTTCACCTGGCAAAACCTCCCAGCTTGCAGGGCCGGTTTTAGAAGCCCGGACGCCTCTTTTTTGAAGACAATCAAGTGTCATTTCGATGTGCGGCATTGAAGGTAAGTGGTCTCCAACGTGTGAGATAGTTAGTCCGTTTTTGAACTTGGATCCAACTAGCAAAAGACCCGAAACAAACTGCGAGGATGCCGATGCGTCAATTTCGATTGACCCACCATTGACTTCTGCATTTCCCTGAATTGAAAAAGGAAGAGATTCGCCACTTACTGAAACCCCCAGCGAGCGCAGTGAGTAAATGGTTGTTTTCATCGGACGCTTGCGTGCGGCTAGATCGCCATCAAAGTCAATTTGTCCGGTGGCAAGAGCTGCAAGAGCAGGAACAAATCTCATCACAGTCCCTGCTAGCCCGCAATCAATCTTGGCTGGCCCTGAAAGTGGCTTGGGGGAAACTACAGCTGTGGTTCCTGAAACTTCAATTTCGGTCCCCAGTTTCCGAAGTGCCTCAATCATTAAGGAGGAATCTCTAGAAATTAGCAGACCAGTAAGGGTGGTTGGCTCGGTCGCAATGGCTGAGAGCACAAGCTCACGATTGGTCAGGGACTTGGATCCTGGGAGGCTGATGGTTGCCGCCAGTTGATTTTGGGTGCTGGGGGCGAGCCAGCGGCGGGAATAGCTTTCATCAGTCATTGGTTTTAAAAGTAGCAGTAATGCAAAAACAATAGGAGTTCACTGTGTC
>JBIJAI010000061.1:0-3716 GCA_044345815.1 Rhodoluna sp.
TATCGGACACATTGCTCCAGAGGCGACCGAAGGTGGTCCGATTTCTCTGGTTCGCGATGGAGACCTTATTCGGGTCGACATCGCAGCTCGTTCGCTCGAACTACTCGTTGATGCGCAAGAGCTGGAAGCCCGCAGGAAAACATGGGCTCCACTTCCACCACGCTATACAAAAGGTGTGCTCGCGAAATTCAGCAAGGTGGTGCGCTCGGCTTCCGAGGGTGCCTACTGCGGATAACGCAACATACCTAAAGCAAGTATTTCTAGAGAAAAAGTACGAGAAAGAATTTAAATGCCAAACGAGGTCCTAACCGGTGCTCAAGCAATCGTTCGATCGCTTGAGTTACTAGGCATTGACACCATCTTTGGTCTGCCAGGTGGAGCTATCTTGCCTACCTACGACCCACTGATGGATTCCAAGAAAATCCGCCATATCCTGGTTCGCCACGAACAAGGCGCCGGTCACGCTGCCGAAGGCTACGCCTCGGCATCGGGAAAACTTGGAGTCTGCATCGCAACCTCAGGTCCAGGGGCAACAAACCTGGTCACCGCAATTGCCGATGCGCATATGGACTCGGTTCCGTTTCTTGCAATCACTGGTCAGGTTCCTTCGACTCACATTGGAACCGACGCCTTCCAGGAAGCCGACATCGTTGGAATCACTATGCCGATCACCAAGCACAGCTTCCTTGTCACCAAAGCAGAAGATATCCCAGGAGTTATCGCAGCTGCAGTTCAGATTGCAACTACCGGTAGACCTGGCCCAGTACTAGTTGACATTGCCAAGGATGCCCAGAACCAAAAGGCTGAGTTTGTTTGGCCACCGGTTATTGAACTACCTGGCTACAAGCCAACCACCAAAGCTCACGGCAAGCAGATTGCTGCAGCAGCGGACCTAATTCTTTCTTCCAAGAAGCCTGTTTTGTATATCGGTGGCGGATCAATCCGCGCTGGAGCTCACAAAGAGCTGCTAAAGATTGCAGAACTTACTGGCGCACCTGCCGTGACTACCCTGATGGCAAGAGGCGCTTTGCCTGATACTCACCCGCAAAACCTTGGCATGCCCGGCATGCACGGAACCGTGCCTGCCGTGACTGCGCTGCAGAAATCAGACCTTCTTATTACCCTTGGTGCCAGATTCGATGACCGAGTAACCGGAGATGCCAAGAGCTTTGCAAAGGGCGCGAAGGTTATCCACATCGATATCGACCCAGCTGAGATCGGCAAGATCCGTCACGCTGATGTTCCAATTGTTGGAGACCTGAAAGAAGTTCTTCAGGAGCTAAACGCAGAACTAGAAACCAAGACCAAGGGTAAGAAACCAGATCTTAAAGAGTGGTGGGAGTTCATCGATGGACTAAGGACCCGCTACCCACTTGGCTACGACTGGCCAGAAGATGGCATGCTTTCTCCTCAATACGTAATCGAGCGAATCGGTGAACTCTCTGGCCCTGAAGCAATCTTTGCCGCAGGTGTTGGTCAGCACCAGATGTGGTCAGCTCAGTTCATCAAATACGAAAGACCTAACTCCTGGTTGAACTCCGGTGGAGCTGGAACCATGGGTTACTCGGTTCCTGCAGCTATGGGTGCCAAGGTTGCGCAGCCAGAAAGACTTGTTTGGGCAATCGATGGCGATGGCTGTTTCCAGATGACTAACCAAGAGCTTGCTACCTGCACCATCAACAACATTCCAATCAAGGTTGCAGTTATCAACAACTCTTCACTTGGAATGGTTAGACAGTGGCAGTCACTGTTCTACAACGGCCGATATTCAAACACCGATTTACACACCGGCCAGGATTCCATCATGATTCCGGACTTTCTAAAGCTTGCTGATGCCTACGGATGCCTTGGCATCCGGGTCACCAAGAAGGAAGAAGTTGACGCGGCTATCAAGCTAGCTATGGAAACTAACGACCGACCAGTAGTAATCGATTTCGTAGTTGGAAAAGATGCCATGGTGTGGCCAATGGTTCCAGCAGGTCTATCAAACGACGAGGTGCAGTTCGCAAGAGATGCAGCTCCAGTTTGGGATGGGCAGGAATAAACAATGTCTAGACACGTACTTTCCCTGCTGGTTGAAGACAAGCCAGGTCTACTTACTCGCGTAGCGGGTCTGTTTGCCCGTCGTGGATTCAACATCGAATCTTTGGCTGTGGGAGTTTCTGAGGTTGAAGGACTATCGAGAATCACTGTTGTGGTTCAGGTTGAAGGACTTGCTTTGGAGCAGATCACCAAGCAGCTGAACAAGTTGATTAACGTAATCAAGATCGTTGAACTAGAGCCCGAGCAGGCCGTTCAGCGCGATCACTTCCTAATCAAAGTGAAGACCGATGCCGCTACCCGTTCTCAGGTGCTTGAGGCAGTTGATTTGTTTAGGGCCAAGGTTATTGATGTGGTTGCTGACGCGCTGATTATTGAAATCACCGGAGATGCCTCGAAGTGTCAGGCCTTTGTCAAGGTCCTTGAGCCATTTGGCATCAAGGAGCTTGTCCAGTCTGGTGTTTTGGCTATGGGCCGAGGCTCTAAGTCAATCAGCGAAAAGATTTCTAAGTAAAAGGTAAGAACTTGACCCTCGGGTGTCGCGGGTAAAGACAAATAGGAGAAAGAAAAAGACAATGGCAGAAATTTTCTACGACAAGGACGCCGACCTTTCAATCATCCAGGGCAAGAAAGTTGCTGTTATTGGATTTGGTTCTCAAGGTCACGCTCACTCGCTAAACCTTAAAGACTCAGGCGTTGACGTTGTGGTTGGTCTAAAGGCAGACTCAAAGTCCAAGGCCAAGGCCGAAGAGCAGGGCCTCAAGGTTCTTACTCCTGCAGATGCTGCCAAGTGGGCAGATGTCATCGTTGTTCTAGCTCCAGACCCAAGACAGCGCGATCTTTACACCGAGTCAATCGAGCCAAACCTAGAAGCAGGTAACGCACTTGTTTTCGGTCACGGTTTTGCTATCCGCTTCGGATACATCAAGCCACCAGCTGGCATCGATGTTTTCCTAGTTGCCCCGAAGGGTCCAGGACACATCGTTCGTCGCGAGTATGTTGATGGCCGAGGAGTACCAAACCTTATTGCCGTTGAGCAGGATGCAACCGGCAAGGCAATGGATCTAGCACTTAGCTACTCCAAGGCAATTGGTGGTACCCGTGCCGGAACCATCAAGACCACATTCGCTGAAGAGACCGAGACTGACTTGTTCGGCGAGCAGGCAGTTCTTTGTGGTGGAGCGAGCCAGCTAGTTCAGTATGGCTTCGAGACTTTGACTGAAGCTGGCTACCAGCCAGAGGTTGCTTACTTCGAGGTTCTTCACGAGCTAAAGCTAATTGTTGATCTGATGTACGAAGGTGGAATTGCCAAGCAGCGCTGGTCTGTCTCTGACACAGCCGAGTACGGTGACTACATCTCAGGCCCGCGCGTTATTGGCCCAGAGGTAAAGGTTCGCATGAAGGAAGTTCTAACCGACATCCAGGATGGCACTTTCGCTAAGCGATTCGTTGCCGACCAGGATGCAGGTGCTCCTGAGTTCCTAGCTCTAAGAGCTAAGGGCGAGGCACACCCAATCGAGGGTGTTGGTAGAACACTTAGAAAGCTGTTCTCCTGGATCAAGAACTCAGATGATTACAAGGAAGGTTCGGCTGCTAGATAAGTAGTCAAACCAGAAAACTAGATTCAAGGTGAAACCCCGCCCAATGGGCGGGGTGTTTACTTGGTCTGGTTTGGA
>JBIJAI010000029.1:0-11976 GCA_044345815.1 Rhodoluna sp.
CTGGCCACTTGGACAATGCTTTTCCCGAAACCCCTACTTGGGCTACTGGCGCATTTGTAATCATCAGACCAATGTCAACTAGGTTTGCGTCTGATCCGTTGATAACAACACCGTTTGTTGCGCTACTAGCTGCGGCGTGCAGCATTCCGAAGACTCGATCCGGTTCAAAGAATCGGTTGAGCTGATCAATTTGAATGTTGGTAAGAACAACCCAGCTGGGAGCCACGAATGGAGCCAGCACTTCACCGTAGGCTTCATCAACTTCCAAAACGGCAACATCTGCATTAAGGGCCCCGGTCAGTGTCGCCTGTCCGACAACAGCAGAACCGATGCCCTGCGGCATATTGCCACCAGATGGATTGCTAAAGACTTTGAGTCCTTGAGAGGCAAGGGTTCCGGCGACCAGTGCGGTTGTTGTGCTCTTGCCGTTGGAGCCCGAGACAAAAATTACTCCGTGCTTTAAGGAGCCCAGAGTTTTGCTTAGAAGTTTTGGCTCGATAAGCATCGCAACGCGGCCGGGAATAGCAGATCCTCCGCCTCGCAGCTTGGCAACAATGCGAATTAGTTTGCCAACTAGAACTGCAAGAAAAAGCCTCACGGGTATCTACTGGTCTAAGTAGTCACGCAGCATTTGAGAGCGCGACGGATGCCTTAGCTTCGACATGGTCTTGGACTCTATCTGTCTGATTCGCTCGCGGGTGACGCCAAACTCTTCACCGATTTGGTCGAGGGTCTTTTGAACACCGTCGCCCAGACCAAAGCGAGATTTGATTACGCCAGCTTCTCTTGGGTGAAGAGACTGCAGAATTCTCTCCAGCTCTCGCTGCAGCATGGTGAAACCGACTGCATCGGCTGGAACAACAGCTTCAGTGTCCTCGATGAGATCTCCGAACTCGCTGTCGCCATCTTCTCCAAGAGGTGTGGACAGGGAAATTGGCTCGCGTCCATACTTCTGAACTTCAACAACCTTTTCAGGTGTCATATCCAGTTCTCTTGCGAGTTCTTCGGGAGTTGGTTCGCGTCCTAGGTCCTGAAGCAGCTGACGCTGGACGCGGGCAAGTTTGTTGATGACTTCAACCATGTGGACGGGGATACGAATAGTCCTAGCCTGGTCCGCCATTGCGCGGGTGATGGCCTGACGAATCCACCAAGTTGCATAGGTGGAGAACTTGTATCCCTTGGTGTAGTCAAACTTTTCAACGGCACGAATAAGACCGAGGTTACCTTCTTGAATAAGATCAAGAAATTGCATTCCTCTTCCGGTGTAACGCTTTGCAAGGGAAACCACCAAACGAAGGTTAGCTTCGAGCAAGTGAGACTTGGCCTTCTGGCCGTCCTTGACTACCCACTTAAGATCGCGCTCCATCTCACGTGCAAGCTTTCTCTTGCCAGCGAGTTTCTCTTCAGCAAACAAACCTGCTTCGATGCGTTTAGCTAGCTCTACTTCGAGCTCTGCGTTAAGAAGGGCGACTTTACCGATTTGCTTCAGGTAATCCTTGACCGGGTCTGCTGTTGCACCGGTGATTGTGGTGCTCTGAGTAGGAATGTCATCTTCTTCAGTGTGTGAAAGAACAAAACCGCCGCCTGGGACAACTACTTCTTCAACTTCGTCGGCTGCAGGTAGTTCAGTTTCGACAGCAGTGATGTCAACTGCTTCGGCAACATCAGCAACAATGTCCTCTACCGACTCAAGTTCAATATCTTCGTCATCATCTAGTTCGTCATCGTCAATCGCTGCGCCCTTTAGGCCGGCCTTGCCGAGTTTGCCCTTTGGTTCTTTTTTGGAAACCTTGGAGGCGGGTCCAGTTGAGCCCTTCGAAGTCTTAGTGTTTTTTGAAACAGCGCTTGCCTTGGCTGACTTTGAAGCAGGAGTCGCCTTCGCAGATTTACCGGCGGCCTTTACTGCTGGCTTAGTCGCCTTTGCAGCAGCTTTTGTTTTTGGCGCTGGCTTGACAGCTTTAGTTGGTTTGGCGGTTTTTGAAACTGTCTTAGCAGTTTTGACAGCAGCGGCGGCCTTCTTGGTTTTGGGATCGCTCTTTGAACCCGCAGTGCGGGCAAGTTTTTTTGGAGCTGCTGGGGCTTTTGCCACTTGGTCCTCTCGCCCGAAGGCTTTTCCAGGCATTACTAAGACCCATGTCAAGTCGGATAAATCCGTCTGACTGGGTCTTTTCTTATTATGCCACGGAATTCGTCAGCTTCTGGACTGCCTAATTCGCGCCTTAGTAGCAACAATGAAGAAGGCTTGGCTATTCCTGACCTAGCCTTGAGTCATGCCACTAGCAATCATCACTGGAGCCAACACTGGTCTTGGGTTCGAAACCGCCCGAGGCCTTCTCGGCCTTGGCTACCAGGTCGTTATAACAAGTCGAGCCCTGGACCGCGGGAGTGCAGCTATAGCCAAGCTCAAAGCAGAGCATCCACAAGCTGTCGTTTCAATGTTGCCGCTAGATCTAGCAAGCCAGGAAAGCATCGGCTCGTTTACAAGATCCTTTGCTGCCGAATTCGGCAAGTGGGACGTATTGGTTTTGAATGCTGGAGCCAAAGTTTTGGCAAACTTCCAGCAGACCAGTTCGGGAATCGAGTACCACTTTGGAGTAAACGCAGTGGGCCACTTCTCGCTCACCGCAGACCTTCTCTCTCACCGTGCAGAAGTTTCAAGGGTGGTCTCGGTCTCTTCGATTGTTGCAAGATTTGCCCCAACGAAACTTGGTCCATCTGGATCCTCATCGAGCTACTCGGCTGGTGCCAGTTATTCGGCAAGCAAGCTTTCAAACTACTTGTTCGCAATGGAACTCGAGAAACGCTTGGGTTCTGAATCCTTCAGTTCGCTAGCAGCCCATCCTGGATTTGCCCGCGCTGAGCCATATGGACCGTCAAGCACAAGATTTTTTGAATCGTTCCTAGCTCAATCTGCGGCCAAGGGTGCCCTTCCAATCATCGAGGCTGCATCCAACTCATCACTTGCAGGCGGTAGCTATCGAGTGCCAAGGATTCTAGAACTATGGGGGTCACCCACGGAAGGAATTGTTCCAAAGGTCACAAACTCACAAACTCTCAAGCAGAACTGGGAAATACTCGAGTCGCTGTCGGGAAAAACACTAACCCTGTGAGTCGTCGGGGTTGTTTCTCTGCCTAGAGGCTAGGTAGCTTTCAAGCTCGGCAGCGATTTCATCGGCGTTTGGAAGTTTCACAAAAGGTTTTCTAATCGGAGCACGCGATGGTCCGGTCACCTCGTTTTGGTACCCCTGCTCCAGAGTGGCGATCATCTTTTGAAGCTCAGGGTTTTCGGCAATTTGCTCATTGAGCTTGGTGAGAAACTGCGAACCGTCATCCCGAAGATCATCCGTTGGAAACACAAGTCCAGTCGATGAGGACACTAACTCAAATGCCGTGACTGCGGCCTGAGGGAAATCGTTATCAGCGAGATAGTGAGGGCAGAGCAGCACGTATCCAACAATCGGCATGCCAGTTTGTGCAACCTTGAATTCAAGAAGGTGCAAAACGTTTCCAGGCACTTGAGTCTGAGGCTTCCACTCTGAGAGCTCGTTGACTATGTCTTTACGGTTTCCAGAGACGGTCACGCCAATTTCTCTGGTGTGAGGAATTGGAAAAGGAATTGCATGCAGCCAGGTAACGTCCTTGACCTGAAGTCTTTTTATCAGACGCAAGATTGCGTTGGTGAACGCTTCCCATCTGAAATCCGGCTCATAGCCGTGCAAGAAAAGAAAGGGTTGGTTGGCCTCATCGTGAACCAGGTACAACCCGAGACTTGCTGGTTCGTAATCTTCGATGTGGTCTTTCTCGAAGTACATAACTGGACGCCTGGATCGGTAATCCAGAAGCTCATCATTGTTAAAGGTAAGAATCTGCGAGGTCGAAAGATTCGCGAAAATGTTCTCAGAGAACTGGTTGAGCACTCCCCCGGCGTCGGTGAAGCCAGTTAGCCCCGCAATCAAGTGAAGACCAGCAGGTACCTCAACCTGATCAAACTCGAATTCGTAAAGCGGCTCATTGGACATAGCTACAAGTCTAAGCACAAGCTGGAATAGCATTGTGGCTATGACAAAGTTGAAAATCTCCTTTACGCAAACACTTCCAGCCAGATCTGGCCTATCCGCGACAGTTATCGGGGTTCAGGCTCAGGCCAAAGCCCCCAAGCTTGCAAAAAGCCATCTCGATTCGAAGCTAACTGCCGGTTTGAATTTAGCTTCGCTCGGAGTTTCCTCTGAGGTGGGCTCAGTAAAGAAGCTTTCCGGTCCAGGCTCTTCAGTAATTGTGCTTTTGGGCATTGGGTCAGAACTTAACCTTGACTCCATTCGCGATGCAATGGGTTCGGCAGCACGCGAACTTGGAAACTTCGAGCATATTGTGATTGATCTACCGCTTACTAGCAAGGAGCAAGTTCTCGCCGCAATTGAAGGATTCCAACTAGGAAACTACGAGTACTTGGCATACAAACCAAAGGCCACAAAAAGAGTCCTTTCTAAGCTCACGATCATTACTTCTTATAAACCTGCTGCGGGTGCTCTAAGCGAGCTAGAAGTTCTAACCAGCGCAGTTCACCGAACCAGAGACATGGTTAACGCGCCAGCCAACGATCTTTACCCTGAAGTTATGGTTCAAGCCGCAAAGAAACTTGCCAAGGGAGTTTCTGTAAAAGTAAAGGTCTGGGAAGAAAAAGATCTGATTGCCGACGGACTCGGTGGAATCCATGCGGTAGGTAAGGGTTCGAATCGCCCTCCCCGACTAGTCAAGCTCGAATACAAGCCCGCTCGCGCAAAGACTTCGGTGGCTTTCGTTGGAAAAGGCATCACCTTTGACACCGGAGGACTTTCTCTAAAGCCTGCCGAGTCTATGGTTGGGATGAAATACGACATGACTGGTGCAGCCGCTTGCCTCCAGGCACTCATTGCTATCGCCGAACTCAAACTACCGATTAAGGCAACGGCTTGGCTATGCCTTGCCGAGAACATGCCATCGGGCGGAGCTACAAGGCCAAACGATGTCATCAAAATTCGAAACGGCAAGACCGTTGAAGTTCTCAACACTGACGCCGAGGGTCGGCTAGTGCTAGCTGATGGACTTTCAATGGCTTCGGAGGAATCCCCCGACTACATCGTTGATGTTGCAACTTTGACTGGGGCTGCCACTATCGCACTCGGTAACAGGTATGCCGGCCTTATGGGTGATGACAAAGCTATAAAGAAGGTGCAAAACGCCGCCACCACAACCGGGGAATTGGTTTGGCACATGCCTCTACCTGATGAGCTTCGACCTCTTCTGAACTCGGATATCGCCGATATCGCAAACGTAAAGATAGGCAACCGCGCTGGAGGAATGCTGATTGGTGGGCTTTTCCTGAAGGAATTCGTTGGAACTGAAGGCAAAACTGCGCCAGCTTGGGCTCATCTGGATATTGCAGGTCCTGCCAATAACGACTCCGCGGCCTATGGACACACCCCTAAAGGCGCTACCGGAGTCACGGTTCGTACCCTGGTGCAGTTAGCCCGCGACCTCGCTGGCTAACCGGTAGTAAACTTAGCCGGCATCCATAAAATCCCTGCTCTAAGGAGAAAATTCGCGTGGCCGATCACTCATTTGACGTTGTAATCCTCGGTGGCGGAAGCGGTGGCTACGCAGCCGCGCTTCGTTCGGCCCAACTGGGAAAGTCAGTGGCCTTAGTTGAAAAAGACAAGCTCGGCGGCACTTGCCTGCACCGCGGCTGTATCCCAACCAAGGCTTTGTTGCACTCGGCTGAAATTGCAGACAACACTCGTGAGGCAGAAAACTTCGGAGTTAACGCAAGCTTCCATTCAATCGACATGCCAAAGGTCAACAGCTACCGTGATGGCATCATCGACAAGCTTTTCAAGGGCCTTACTGGTCTGGTCAATTCTAAGAACATCACCGTTGTCGCTGGAGAAGGCCGCCTAACTGGCCCAAAAACCGTGACCGCAAATGGAGACAACTACACCGGAACCAATGTGATTTTGGCAACGGGCTCCTACTCAAAATCTCTTCCTGGTCTAGAGATTGGCGGGCGTGTAATCACCTCCGACCACGCCCTGAAATTGAACTTTGTTCCAAAGAGCGTGATCGTTTTGGGCGGCGGAGTTATCGGTGTTGAGTTTGCATCCATCTGGCGCTCTTTTGGATCCGAAGTGACCATCATCGAAGGTCTTCCTCACCTTGTACCGAACGAAGACGAAGTTATTTCAAAGGCTCTAGAGCGCGCCTACCGTAAGCGCGGAATCGATTTCAAGCTTGGAGTTCGCTTCAGCGGAGTTGAGCAGACCGAAACTTCAGTTACTGCTGTTCTAGAAGACGGAACTCGAGTAGAAGCAGAGCTGATGCTGGTAGCGGTTGGTCGAGGACCAAACACTGCTGGTTTTTGTTACGAGGAACAAGGTCTGCAGATGGATCGCGGTTGGGTACTTACCAATGAGCGACTTCAAACCAACTTGCCTGGCGTCTACGCAGCAGGAGATATCGTTCCAGGAGTGCAGCTTGCTCACCGTGGTTTCCAGCAGGGAATTTTCATTGCCGAAGATATCGCGGGTCTAAATCCCGTAGCAATTGATGAGGATGGAATTCCTAAGGTCACCTACTGCGAGCCTGAGATTGCCTCGGTTGGTCTTTCGGAAGCCAAGGCTAAAGAAAAGTTTGGAGCTGAGAATGTTTCAACTTACGAGTACAACCTTGGAGGCAACGGAAAGTCTCAGATTCTTGGCACTGCTGGATTCATCAAGCTGGTGCGCAAAAACAATGGTCCAGTTCTAGGAGTTCACATGATTGGTTCTCGCGTTGGTGAACAAATCGGTGAGGCCCAGCTGATTGTGAACTGGGAGGCCCACCCTGAGGATGTTGCCAACCTAATTCACGCCCACCCAACCATGAACGAAGCCATGGGTGAAGCTCACCTAGCCCTAGCCGGCAAGCCACTTCACGCCCACGCCTAGACTTTAGAGAGATAAACAAGGAGTAAGAATCAATGAGCGAATCCGTAGTGCTACCAGCCCTTGGTGAATCAGTAACCGAAGGAACGGTCACCCGCTGGCTAAAGAAGGTTGGCGACAGCGTCAACGTTGATGAGCCCCTTGTAGAGGTTTCAACCGACAAGGTAGACACTGAGATCCCTTCTCCAGTAGCTGGTGTCATCGAGCAGATTCTGGTTCAAGAAGATGAGACAGTTCAAGTTGGCGCAGTTCTAGTAATCATCGGTTCCGGTTCTGGCGCAGCAGCTCCTGCAGCACCGGCTGCCGAGGCACCGGTTGCTCCACCGGTAGTTCAGGCTCCCCCAGCTCCCGTTGCTCCGCCCGTGACCCCGGCTCCAGTTGCTCCTGCCGTTGTTACCGCTCCTCCAGTTGTCGTGGCTCCTCCAGTGGTTGCGCCTCCAGTTGCTCCTCCAGTAGCAGCGCCGGTGATTTCAGTTCCTGCTACCTCATCAACTGATGCAGGCTACGTCACGCCTTTGGTTCGAAAGTTTGCACAGGATTCTGGAGTGGACCTTGCACGAGTTTCTGGAACTGGAGTTGGAGGACGCATCCGTAAGGAAGATGTCATGGCTGCCACTTCTGGCTCGGCCACAAACACCGCTGCCCCGTCGGCTCCTCACGTACTAGCCCCAGTCAGCGCACAGCGCGGAACCAGCGAGCCAATGTCTAGGCTTCGCAAGGTTCTTGCAGAGCGTGCGGTTGCATCTATGGTTTCATCTGCTCAGCTAACAACTGTTGTTGAAGTTGACGTGACTCGTATTGCTGAGATGCGCAAGGATGTTCAGGCTCGCTTTACTGCGGCCACCGGTACCAAGTTGAACTTCATGCCATTTTTCTTCCTCGCAAGCGCCGAGGCCCTTCGCTCGCACCCGAAGCTAAACGCTTCTATCGAGGGCGAAACCATTCACTACCACCCGAGCGAGAACATCAGCTTTGCTGTGGACACAGATAGAGGTCTTTTGACTCCAGTAATTCGTGATGCTGCATCACTGAGCCTGGCTCAGATTGCACAGCAGATTGCCGATCTAGCAGCGCGCACTCGCGATAACAAACTAAAGCCAGACGAGATGATGGGTGGCACCTTTACCCTGACAAACACTGGCTCGCGCGGAGCGTTGTTTGACACCCCAGTTGTGTTCTTGCCTCAGGTTGCGATTTTAGGAACCGGAGTTGTTCAGAAGCGTCCAGTTGTAATCACCGGAAGCGATGGACAAGAGTCCATCGCCATCCGTTCGATGGTCTACCTAGCTCTTAGCTACGACCACCGTCTAGTCGATGGCGCTGACGCCTCTAGATATCTTGTTGATGTCAAAGCGCGTCTTGAAGAAGCAAATTTCCAGAACAACTTAGGGATCTAGCCTCTGGCTTAGTTCGACTAGCTTTCCGTTCGCGGAGACATCCAGTCTGTAGTGCAGTGATTTCTCTCTGCCGTCCTCGCATTGAATCGAACCCGTCACGCTTTGGGTTGAGCCGATGGTTTGCTGAATCTCCAGGCTTAGAAGCCCCAGCTTCGAATCAAGTATGACCTCCCCGGGAGTTGAAGACGAAGATAAATCTATGCTGGAGGCTATGAAGCTTTCCAGCTTCCCGTCCGGAAGATCCAACGCGCAAGTAGCTTCCTGGGTTTCAACGGCCATTTGCTCATTCGATTTAGGCGAGGCGGCAGGAACCAACGCAAATGCCAAGCTCATCAGAGCTACTAATGCAGGTCCGATAAGAACTCGCGGCTCGAACCTTTTGTTCTTACCCGCAGTGACAAAACCAACATCTGCAACCAGAACTTGCTCTTGTATACATTCTCTGGCGCGAGTGGCCATTTCCTGAAGAGTTTCTCGATTACTGGGGCTATCAGCAATCACTAACCAGGTTTTTCCTGCTTCAACGAGTGAGTGCTCGATGCCAGCTTGCTCAAGTTGTTCGGCAATCGCAGGCCAACTTGGTCCTAGAACCTTTCCTCGCAAAACAAGCAGAGAGTTTATGGCGACGTCTTTAGCTAGAAAAACAATCAGGGCTCTTGTGGACATTGACCTGCCTACAGCAATTCCCATGGCGGTCAAAAGACGCTCATGTGATTGCCTCATCGTCACAAGCTAGCTAAATCCCGCTGCTGTCTGGGAGCGAATCTGACTTCTTGGGATAACTCTTAGACTTGGGGCGTGCCGGAATTTCTAACCGCAGGACTTGATCCCAATTTCGTGCCCTACCTTGAAGGGCTTTCTCTTCAGCGAGCTATCCATAAAGAGGTGGCCCAGGGGGTCCGACCAGATACCTGCATCCTGCTTGAGCACGTGAGCACTTACACCGCTGGAAAGCGCACCGAGGACTCTGAGCGACCAACCGATGGAACCGAGGTAATTGATGTTGATCGCGGTGGCAAGATTACTTGGCACGGACCAGGCCAACTAGTTGGCTATCCAATCATGAAGCTTCCAAATCCTATTGATGTTGTTGGCTACGTTCGCTGGCTTGAGCAAGTGCTAATTGATGTTTGCGCTGACTTCGGCCTAGCCACAGAACGAGTCGAAGGACGCTCTGGTGTCTGGGCCCCGATTGCTGGCACGCACGTAAAAATTGCCGCAATTGGAATCCGAGTAGCCGAACACACCACAATGCACGGTTTTGCCCTTAACTGTTCAAACTCGCTAGAGCCCTATGACACCATTGTTGCCTGCGGGATCAAAGACGCCAGTTCCAGCACCATTTCAGCCTTGACCGGCAAACTCGTCACCCCAACCATGGCCGCTGAGCGAGTTAAAGTCCGACTTCAAGACATTGCTAAAGTTGTAGCATGACCCAGACCGATCCTGGAACTAAGCCTGCAAAGAAGATGCTCCGCATCGAAGCTCGAAATTCAGCTGTTCCGATCGAGCGCAAGCCAGAGTGGATCAAAACTGTTGCAAAAATGGGTCCTGAGTATCAGGCCATGCACAAGCTGGTTAAATCAGAAAATCTACACACTGTTTGCCAAGAAGCTGGATGCCCAAACATCTACGAGTGCTGGGAAGACCGTGAAGCGACCTTCTTGATCGGTGGATCCCAGTGCACCAGAAGGTGTGATTTCTGTCAGATTGACACTGGCAAACCGGTGGCTTTTGATCCGGATGAGCCAAGACGCGTAGCTGTTTCGGTTCGCCAAATGGAGCTTCGCTACGCAACTGTCACTGGTGTTGCCAGAGACGACCTCCCCGATGAGGGCGCTTGGCTGTATGCGGAGACTATTAAGCAAATTCACAAGAAGTCACCCGGTACTGGAGTAGAGATTTTGGTTCCAGACTTTTCTGGCAATCCGGCGCTACTGCAGAAAGTATTCGATGCTAAGCCAGAAGTGTTCGCTCATAACGTCGAGACTGTTCCGAGGATTTTCAAAGAAATCAGGCCTGCCTTTAGCTACGAACGCTCGCTCGATGTTCTTACCCAAGCTCGAAACGCTGGAATGGTCACTAAGTCAAACCTGATTCTAGGAATGGGTGAAACCCGCGAGGAGATCTCTCAGGCAATGATTGATTTGTTCAATGCCGGAACAGACATCTTGACCATCACTCAGTACTTGAGGCCAACACCAAAGCATCACCCGGTTAATCGTTGGGTAAAGCCGCAGGAGTTTGTTGAACTAAAGGAAGAAGCAGAAGCGCTGGGCTATCTCGGTGTCTTGAGTGGTCCTCTAGTTCGCTCCTCCTACCGAGCCGGAAGACTATGGGCGCAGTCCATGAATAAAAAAGGTCTACCCGTTCCCCCAAACCTTCAACACCTAGCTGACGCAGCCGCCAAAGATGGCTTCGCTCAAGCAGTCGCATAAGAAAAAAGGAAATCATGGCAGAGAAAAAACCTAAGGTCCAAAAAGAGCCAGGCAGAATCAAGCAGCTTTTTCAGGTTTACAAACTAACCGCTAAGGCAGACAAGAACTTTGTCTTGGCAGGAGTCCTTGCCTTCCTGGCTCCGCTAGCAATTGGAACCTTAGCGATTGTCTTGTTCTTTAGAGACTCTGCCCTGACAGTTTTTCTATGGGCCATCACCACTTTGCTCTTTAGCTTCCTTAGCGCTCTAACTGTTTTGTCCCGCAGGGCAGAAAAAGCTGCTTTCATGAGAATCTCCGGCCAGCCAGGTGCAGTAGCAGCGGTCATTGGATCAACTTTGAAGCGTGGCTACTCAACAAGTGAGATGCCAGTTGCTGTGGATCCAAAATCCAGGGACGCGGTCTACCGAGCGGTTGGAAAAGCTGGTGTTGTCTTGATTGCTGAGGGCAACTCGGCCCGAGTTAGACAACTGATTGAAGACGAGAAGCGCAAGGTCTCAAGGGCTATTCCTGGAGTTACAATTCCCGTGCTTTGGGTAAACCAGGACCCTTCCTCAACCCCGCTTCATGCCCTCACCAAGACCATTTACAAGCTAAAGAAAGCTCTGACCAGGGCCGAGATTTCGGTTGTGAACAAGAGACTGGCTGGTTTGGGGCTGAACATCCCAATTCCAAAGGGCATTGATCCAAACCGGATGCGCCCCGGCCGCCGGATGTAAGTTTTACATCCCTGAAACATTTCAAGAACTGTCTGAAACATCCTTCTAGCTAGAGTTATGGCTAATCGGAGCTTTTAGGGCCCGCACAGAAAACACCGAAGGGAAGCCAAAATGTTCAAGACCGCCTCAGAAGTCGTGAAATTCATCAAGGATAACGACGTCAAATTCCTAGACGTTCGATTCACTGACCTGCCTGGAGTTCAGCAGCATTTCAACTTGCCTGCTGCCATGATCGATGAACAGTTCTTCATCGACGGTCAGCTATTTGATGGCTCCTCAATTCGCGGATTTGCATCAATTCATGAATCCGACATGCAGCTGATTCCTGATGTCACAACCGCTTACCTTGATGCCTTCCGCGTCGAGAAGACCCTGATCATGATCTTCGATATCTACAACCCTAGAAACGGTGAGATCTACGCTCGCGACCCACGCCAGGTTGCAAAAAAGGCTCAGGCATACCTTGGCA
>JBIJAI010000062.1:0-3600 GCA_044345815.1 Rhodoluna sp.
GATGAAACCGGCGCAGAACGATCACTTGCAATCAATGAGCCGGCCAGAAACAACGCGTTGCACGGCTTGGTTTACGACAAAAGCTTTGCGGTAAAGAAATCCACCGCTAGCTCAGTTGAACTCGTGATTGACATCGCTGCAACCGATGGCTACCCGTACGCACTTCGGCTTGCTGTGTCATACGAAATAGAAGATGGTCAGCTGTACGCAAGCTTTGCTGTGAAGAATCTTTCTGCCACTAAAGCGCCATTCAGTATTGGTTTTCACCCGTACTTTTCAACTGCATGGGCTGAAGCCCCGCTGAAACTTCAAGTAGGAGCTGAGTCGGTTCTGGAACTAAACGAGAACATGATTGCAACCGGCAAAGTTCGGGTTTCAGATGCAAACAAGGACTTGCGCGCTGGCAAGGCTTTGACAGAGGTAAAACTGGATGATGACTTTACCGATCTGGAATTTGTTCACGGTGTAGCAACAACGAAGTTGGTAACTGCTTCCGGGGGTGGATTGGAGGTGTGGCAAGAAGATGTGTTCAAGCACGCCGTTATCTACACACCAGAAGAATTTCCAACCCAGTCTGGTTCAATCAAGGCGATAGCAATTGAGCCATGTAGCTCAGCAGTGAATGCGTTCAACAGCAAACAGGATTTACTTGTGTTATCTCCTGGTGAAACTAGATCTGGTAGCTGGGGTGTTCGACTAGTTAATTAGGTTTCCAATAACCGAGAAGTCGAAGTTCACACCAGATAGAGCGCAGCGAACACCAATTTCAGATGCTGCAGCACCGGCTCCAGCAACATCAACTTCAGCACCCTCAAGAGCAACCGCTAGAGCGTCGATTCTGGTTGCAAGGGTTCCAGCAGCAATTGGTGAAACTTCGGCACGTAGCTTTGCAGCAACTTCAGTTGGCATAAAGGTTTCAACTGAGACATTCTCGGCGCTAACTACGGTTGCGAGCTTCTCGCAGGCAGCTGCATCGCTTTCGTCACCAACAAGCGATGAGCAACCGGTTAGTAGAAGTACTGAGGCAAGAGATAAGGCGATAAGTTTCATGCTGCGTCTTGGTTCCTTTGCGGGCTAAGGCCTGTTATTTCCAGGGGATAGTCGAGGTAGTCGGAGTAATGCGCGAGCGAAGGCTCCCTCCAAGCGTAATCTCGAGCAACCTCGGCAAGGCATGCCCAGAAATAAACATTGAGCAAACTCACAGAAAGCGAGCTGATGGAATCTTCCGGGAATGCTCGTCCCAACATCCTTCGAAGAAGGGTTGGAACATCAGAGATGCCGTGCCTATGGAAGGCAGCTCTGACTTTGAATTCAAGTTCTCTGGCTCGTCTTGGATTCCAAATCATTGAGCCTTCAGAATTTCTAAGCAGCCTGTGGACTTGAATGGCCTGGGAGTAGCGAGCGTTATCTAGGGAATCAAAAATCGGGATGAAGCGCTCAACTTCAAAGCCGCTGTTTCGAAGATCCAATACATCCGGGTAGTGAAAGAACCGATAGAAGGGAACATGGGGCCTTACGGCCGCGTATGGCTCGAGTGTGAAGCTTGCAAGCAGTGGATCTTGGCCAAGGGTTGCAGCGCCCCAACGATCGATTGCCTCGTCTTGCTGGCCTGGCTCGGTTGCGTACTCGCTGCTGGTCACAAGAGTAAGTTAACCAAGAATTTGTCTCATCCGTGGCCTAGATTGGGAAACATGCGCTCTTGCCTGAAAATCATCACCTGGATCCTGATTTTCGCCGTGGCTGCGCAGTTCTTTAGCGCAGCGCCGTGGCTTGTTTTTGTATTCGGTGGAATGGTCGCGGCCGCCCTCTACATCCAAAAGGTAAGACGGGCAAAGCAAGAAGCAAGAACAATTGCTCTGCTCGGGGACGAGCCACTCGGAAACATTCTGGACCCAGCTCGTGCCTTTACCGCGAGCGGTGCAAGGCCACTGCTTGGCGATGAAAGCTTTGATTTTGAAGTGGTCGGAGAAAGCTTCTACCCACAAAACTTCTCTGCTCTGCAGAAAAATGTAGGGCTGGTTGACGGCCAAGATTGGGATGATGTTGCGGTCTTGATTGCAGATCCTGGAAACAAGCAAAGTAAAAACGCGGTCGGAGTTTTTGTCTCAGGACTCAAGCTTGGATACGTGCCTGAAGTAAACGCACCTGGTGTTTACAGATTCCTGTTGCAAAACGGTGGATACGCAAAAGCCGATGCTGCAATTTACTTTTCTGCGGCCGACGGCCAAAATAGCATCTGGTTAGACGCTGTGATTCCTATTTTGTTTAAACCTTAGAAAATCTAGGCGCGAAGTAAGTCGTGACGCACGATAGTTGCGTTGCGATCTGGGCCAACACCGATCGCGGAGATTCTGGTTCCAGAAAGCTTCTCTAGAGCTAGCACGTAATCCTGAGCGTTCTTCGGCAGATCTTCGAACTTTTTAGCTGTTGTGATGTCCTCGTCCCAACCTGGGTAAATTTCATAGATTGGCTTAGCGTGGTGGAAATCAGATTGGGAAACAGGAATTTCTTCCATCCTGACACCGTCAACGTCGTAAGCCACACAAACTGGAATTTCCTTGATGCCGGTTAGAACATCGAGCTTGGTTAGGAAGATATCGGTTAGTCCGTTGATGCGGGTTGCAAACTTAGCAACCGGTGCATCAAACCACCCACAACGGCGTTCTCTTCCGGTAGTTGTTCCAAACTCGAAACCCTTCTCGCGAAGGAATTCACCCCACTGATCAAAAAGCTCTGTTGGGAAAGGTCCTGCTCCGACGCGGGTTGTGTAAGCCTTGAGGATTCCAATTACTGAATCAATCTTGGTAGGACCAATGCCGGAACCGATTGTTGCACCACCTGCAATTGGTGAGCTTGATGTCACAAACGGATAAGTTCCGTGGTCGACGTCCAAAAGAGTCCCTTGACCACCCTCAAGCAGAACAGTTTTTCCAGCTTCCAAAGCTCTGTGAAGATCAAGCGCGGTATCGGAAACCATCGGGCGAATGCGGTCTGTGAAGCTAAGGAGTTCACGAACAACTTCTTCGACCTTGATCCCCGCACGGTTGTAAACCTTTGAGAGCAACTGGTTCTTCTGAGAAAGCGCTGCTTCAACTTTCTGACGCAGGATGCTCTCATCGAAGAGATCCTGAACACGAATACCAAGTCGCCCAACCTTGTCACCGTAGGTCGGGCCAATGCCGCGACCGGTTGTTCCAATTGCGCGCTTTCCTAGAAAGCGCTCCGAGACTTTGTCGATTGTGACGTGGTAAGGGGTGATGATGTGAGCGTTAGCTGAAATCTTTAGCTTGGAAACATCCACGCCTTTTTCGATAAGCCCATCTAGTTCCTTGATCAAAACTGCAAGGTCAATAACAACACCGTTGCCAATAACTGGGATTACTCCGGGTGTAAGAATGCCGCTAGGCAGTAGGTGCAAAGCAAACTTCTTGTCTCCGATAACGACTGTGTGTCCGGCGTTGTTTCCGCCTTGGTATCTAACTACGTAGTCGACTCGATCACCGAGTAAGTCTGTGGCTTTGCCCTTGCCCTCATCGCCCCACTGGGCGCCGACTAGGACTATTGCAGGCACAACTAAACTCTACCAGCTAGGGCTTTTGG
>JBIJAI010000063.1:0-3426 GCA_044345815.1 Rhodoluna sp.
ATTGGAAATCTCGTATGGCGGGTCAATAAAAACTAAGTCGAATATTTGAGTATTGGAATCTAGGAATTTCTGCACTAGCTGAATTTGAACTTTCGCAATAACTTCATGATCTTCCTCGGCAAGGCCGTCTTGGATAAGCCTGGCATTTTTTATGCAGACGGCAGCAGCCTGCTTATTGCTTTCGACCAAAATGGTCGAGTTAGCGCCTCGACTTAGGGCCTCTAATCCCAATGCACCGGTTCCTGCGTATAGATCGAGTACCGCAGCGCCTGCAACGGCGTTTTTGGAATCTAGGGAACTAAAGATGCTTTCCCGAATGCGATCTGAAGTTGGGCGAGTGCTCTTGGCCGGGGAGACCAGTTTTCTTGAGCCAACCAGGCCACCGATAATTCTTGTCATGTCTGGCAAAGCCTAACCGTATTTGTCCGTGCACTCATGGAAGATTGAGTAATGCTGCTTCCAACAACTGCACTTGACCGAGTTCTGGGCGATAAAACGGCCAAGAGCTTTGCCAAGAACCTGGGTCTATTTACCGTCGCGGATCTTTTGCAGCATTACCCTAGGCGTTATTCAAATCGCGGAGAGCTGACGCCGATTGCGAATTTGCCAATTGGAGAGAGCCTGTCGATAGTTGCCGAAGTTGTTGACGCCAGAGAAAGACGCACTAAGGGTCGAGTAAGTCACATCCTTGAAGTAAGGATCACAGACGGCAGCGGGTTTTTATCTCTGACTTTCTTTAATCAGGCATGGAGGCAAAAGGATCTAAAGCCTGGAGTTCGAGGTTTGTTCGCCGGAAAGATTGGGGAGTACCAGGGTAAGTTGCAATTGGCCCACCCTGACTATGAACTCTTCCCCGAGAAAGTCTCAGAATTTGACGCCAAAGCTTGGGCTGATCAGCCGATACCTATTTACCCGGCTTCAGCAAACGTCACCACCTGGATGATTCAGCGTGCTCTTGGGATTGTGCTGGATACCCTCGAGCCAATACTCGACGAGGTGCCCGAAGACTTAGCTAAAAAACACAAGCTGCTTTCAATCAATGATGCACTTGAGAAGATTCACCGGCCCACTACCAAAACCGAGATTGCCTCGGCCAAGAAAACTTTGGTTTATAGAGAAGCCTTCTTGCTTCAGGCCAACCTTATTCAAAGACGTCTGGATAACGAACAATCTCCGGCAACTGCCAGACAGAGCAGCGCTGGTGGTTACCTAGATCAGTTTGATTCGAGCCTTCCCTTCAAGCTCACCGCTGGCCAGTCAGAAGTAGGAAAAGACATCACAGCGGATCTTGCCAAGACCTACCCGATGAACCGATTGCTGCAAGGAGAGGTTGGTTCAGGTAAAACCTTGGTTGCACTTCGTGCCATGCTCGCAGTTGCAGACAGTGATGGGCAGTCTGCTCTTCTAGCCCCTACAGAAGTTTTAGCTTCGCAACATTTCCGCTCTATCGAAAAAAGCCTCGGGGAAGATCTTGCAAAGCAAGTTGGCCTAACACTGCTAACTGGTCAGCTGCCAACCGATGCTCGAAAGAAAGCCATGCTCCAGGTGGTTTCAGGAAAAGCAAGGATTGTTATCGGAACCCATGCACTGTTTTCCGAAAAGGTTGAGTTTTATGACTTGGGACTTGTGGTTATCGATGAGCAACACCGATTTGGTGTGGAGCAAAGAGAAAAGCTTCGCCTAAAGGGCAAACTCTCTCCGCACGTGCTGACAATGACGGCCACCCCAATTCCAAGAACCCTTGCAGTCACAGTTTTTGGTGACATGTCGGTTTCTTCACTTACTGAGTTGCCGGCTGGGCGCAAGGAAATCGATTCCCACGTTGTGAGAGCCGGCGACCCTACTCTGGTGGCTCGGGTATGGAGCAGAGTTGCCGAAGAGATCGCCAATGGCCACCAAGCATTCGTGGTTTGTCCAAAGATTGATGAGAGTGAAAAAGAGCTATCCGGCGCATCAGTTGAAAAGACAATTGTGCACCTCAGGCAAAATCCTGTTCTCTCCGGTGTTCGAATGCAGGAGCTTCACGGACGCATGGACGCTGCGCAGAAGGCTGAAGTTATGCAGGCGTTTTTGGCAAAAGAGATAGACCTTCTAGTTTCAACCACTGTGATTGAAGTTGGTGTTGATGTCCCAAACGCCACAGCAATGGTGATCTTGGATGCCGATAACTTTGGAATCTCTCAGCTGCACCAACTCCGCGGCCGAGTGGGTCGAGGTTCAGCCAAGGGTCTGTGCTTGCTATTGACCGCAGCCGAGGATGACTCAATTGCTTTGCAGCGAATTGAAGCGGTCGCGGGAGAAAGCGATGGCTTTAAGCTCAGCGAGATTGACCTTGAGCTTCGGCGCGAAGGAGATGTCCTAGGGGCTAATCAATCCGGAGGCAGATCGAGCCTCAGACTGCTACGAGTCATCCAAGATGCCGACCTGATTCAAAAGGTGCGAGTAGAACTCGAAGAAGTCTTTGCCAAAGATCCAAGCCTCGACGCTAATCCAACCCTTAGGCAAGCCATAGACCAAGCCAATGCTGCCGAAAATCTAGCCAAGGGCTAGAGCGCTATTTGTTGCTAACCTTGGGATATGGCAAAACTCGCCGTCTACCCGGGTTCATTTGACCCGATAACTCTTGGCCACGTCGACATCATCGAACGGGCTGCCTTGTTGTTTGACGAGCTTGAGGTTTTGGTTGTTCACAACCCAGATAAAGCACCACGTTTTTCAAGCTCAGAACGAGTAGCGCTTATCAAAGAATCACTTGCTGAGGCAGGCATCACGAGCCTGAACATCAAAGTCACCGAGCTTTCTTCAGGACTATTGGTTGATTACCTAAGGCAAGTTGACGCGAGAGTTTTACTCAAGGGCTTTAGAAACAATGTTGATTTGGACTACGAGCTACCTATGGCAAAAGTGAATAGAGACCTAAGCGGGATTGAAACTGTGTTCATTGCAGCCGATCCTGCTTACGGCCTAGTTGCCTCTTCGTTGGTTCGTCAGGTTGCAGAGCTTGGTGGCCCCGTTGAGAATTATGTTTCCAAGGCGGTTGCCAAAGCTTTACGGAGTTCCAAGTGAGCGAGTTTGAGGTTCCAGTAAATGAGTTGACTCGTCGTCCTGGACAAATGAGTGAACTTGAGCTGGACATAACCCTTACGAGCCCGATGGGCAAAGGAGCTGCAACTGTTCCGGCAGGGGAGGTTATCGAGCTAAATCTTCGCCTCGAGTCTGTTCATGAGGGAATTCTGGCAACCGGAGAAGTTGATTCCGCAGCAAAGGCTGAGTGCTCAAGATGCCTGGAGCCCTTGAATCTAGCGGTCGAGGTGGATTTTCAGGAGCTTTTCGCCTATTCTTTAGAGCAGGAAGATGATTTCCTGGTTCAGGACGAGAAAATCGACCTTGAGCAGGCCATCACCGATGCGGTAGTTTTAAGCCTTC
>JBIJAI010000064.1:0-3418 GCA_044345815.1 Rhodoluna sp.
CTAGATGCGCTTGCCACCCCTGGCCGCATTCTTATCGAAATCAAGCTTTAGCTAAGCGCGCCTCTAATTGGTGCAAACTTCAGCTCTGTTTCTTCAAGCTCTTCTTCTGGCTCGGACTCGGCCACCAAACCGCAACCGGCATACGCGGTCAAAACGTTCTCCTCGATAAATCCACCACGCAGAGCAATTGCCCACTCACCATCGCCGTCGGCACCAATCCAACCAACTGGACCCGCGTAGCCTCCGCGATCAAATGGTTCAAGCTCTGCAATCAGCGCCTGCGCATTAGATCTGGGAGTACCCGCAACTGCTGCAGTTGGATGCAAGTACGCGGCTAGATCCAGAACGGAGATGTTGTTTTTGAGCTTTCCGTAGACATCGCTAGCTAGGTGCCAAAGATCTGGAAGCGCCAGTCCAAAAGGCTTCTCATCGGAATCAACCGTTGAGCAAAACGGTGTCAGTGCATCAACCATCGATTCCACCGCGAAGCGGTGCTCCTGCAAGTTCTTCTCTGATGCAGCCAGAGAATTTGACTGCGCAACATCGGCCTCTGGGCCATCTCCGCGCGAAGTGGTTCCAGCCAAAACTCGAGCCGATACCTGTCCGTTGGAAACCCGAACCAATAACTCAGGGGATGCACCAAAGTTCCCAGCTACCGAGTAAACCCAGCAGCTCGGATATCTTTTTGCAAGAGAAACTAAGCCAGCTCTCAAATCAAAGCCTTCAGGAAGCTGGGCCATAATCTCGCGTGCAAGGACAACCTTTTGAATCTTCCCATCACGGATCTTGGAAATGGCTTTTTCTGATTGCTTTACAAAGTTTGCAGCGGTCATCACGCCTTCAACAAACTGCAACTTTGAGTTCTGGCGATAGGTCATTACTTGTGAGTAGAAATCAGAAGTAGATTCTGTTTCACCTTCGGGGGTGATTTTGGTTATCCAAGTTCGTCCATCGCGATTTCCCAGAATGATTCTTGGAACAATCAACACAGAACTAATTGGGCTATCCGGCGAAAATGTTGCAGATCCAAAGCCAACTAGTCCAGTGCACTGCACTTGTAGAGGATCCGTAATCTCCGATAGAGCCACCTGATCGCGCCAAATGCTCGCTAGCTCTGCGATTCGATCGGGGCCGTTTGTTTCAAAGCGGGCAGCTTCTCCAAAGCCGACGATTCCTTGACCGTTTCTGATGAAAGCAGTTGGGTTTTCAGGAAGGTGTCTTGTGATGTCAAAGCCTTCAGGAGTCGCTATTTCACGCGTTTCTACGCGGAGTTTTCTAAGCGATGACATCGAAAGCCGTTTCGTTTTGAGGGCCAAATTTGGCGGACTTACTCGATTCTAGGTGAAAGGTACAATTGGTAGGTGAGTAAAGCTGACCTAACCAAGAAAGCGCAGGAAGTTGCTGCGATGTTCGATGGTGTCGCTAAAAACTACGACAAAGCCAACGACTTACTCTCCTTCGGTTCCGCCCGGATTTGGCGCAAACAAGTTGCTAAGTTGGTAAATCCACAAAGCGGTCAAACCATTCTGGATCTTGCCGCTGGAACCGGGGCTTCATCGGTCGCCTTTTTGAAACCAGGTGTTCGGGTTGTAGCGGCAGATTTCTCAAACGGCATGCTCGAGGAAGGCCGCAGACGACACCCTGGAATTGATTTTGTTTTTGCTGATGCCACCAACCTTCCTTTTCAGGAAGCCGAGTTCGATACGGTCACCATTTCCTTTGGACTAAGAAACGTTGAGAACACTGAAGCGGCGCTTTCCGAAATGCTACGAGTTCTAAAGCCCGGCGGAAAGCTTGTGGTTTGCGAGTTCTCGACAATTCCAAACAAGTTCTTGCATTCGCTTTACCGCTTTTATCTAAAGAATCTCCTGCCAAGAATTTCAGCACTGGTTAGCAAAGTCCCAGAGGCCTATAGCTACCTGGCTGAATCAATTGATGCTTGGCCCAAGCAGGTAGAACTAGCCAAGTTAATTGAAAAAGTTGGCTATCAATCCGTTGGTTTCAGGAATCAAACCTTTGGAATTGTTGCTATCCATACTGGATACAAACCTCAGAAAGCTAACTAATGCCTAAAACCTCGCTGCCAAGGCAGCTTCGCAAGGTTGCCGACAAGGACTTACTTGCCAAGCTCGAAGCAGGACTGGAGCGCGTCGAGGAAGAACTAGTTGCTGCCGTAAAGCACACCGACCCAATTGCAAAGGTCACAACCCGTCACCTAATCGATGCCGGGGGGAAACGCATTCGACCAACTTTGGTTTTGCTTTGTGCACAACTTGGCGAAGCAACCACCGATGAAGTCATCAAATCGGCTGTGGTAGTTGAGCTAACTCATATCGGAACTTTGTATCACGATGACGTTATGGACAACGCTCCGAAAAGAAGAGGCGTTGATTCCGCTCACGAAATCTGGGGCAACAATGTTGCCATCTTGACCGGAGATCTACTTTTTGCACGCGCATCGCAACTTGTTTCAAAACTTGGCCAGAAAGCTCTAACGCTTCAGGCCGACACTTTCGAAAGATTGTGCCTTGGTCAACTTAATGAAACCGTCGGACCTCTTGAAGGCCAGGATGTCATTGAACACTACTTGAATGTTCTATCGGACAAAACCGGTTCCTTGATTTCAGCATCTGCTGAATTGGGCGTCTTGTTCTCTGGTGCCGACCAGGCACTTCGCGAGCCGGTAAGAAAGTATGGCGAGGCAATCGGCGTTGCCTTCCAGCTAATTGATGACGTAATTGACATTTACTCAGACGGCAAAACTTCGGGTAAGACCCCTGGAACCGACCTTAGAGCGGGAGTTCCAACCCTTCCGGTTCTTTACCTGAGGCAGGATGCGCAGCATGATCCAGCATCGGCTGCGCTTGTTGAGATAATTGATGGCGGGCTTGATGAGGACGCCGCATTATTTGATGTACTAGAGCAAATGAGAAAGCACCCAGCAACCGAGCGTGCTTTCCAAGAAGCTAAGCGCTGGGCAGACCAGGCAATTGCAGCACTGGATGATTTGCCGGAAGGACCAGTTCGTGAGGCACTGAAAAACTTTGCTGATGCGGTAATCGAGCGTCAAAACTAAAGATCTAAGGATAAGAATTACAAGATGTCAAAGCTAAGGCTTGCAATAGTTGGCGCGGGACCCGCGGGTATCTATGCAGCAGATTTGCTTATCAAATCTGAACTTCGTGACTTTGACGTATCCATCGACCTCTTTGATTTGCTCCCAGCCCCTTACGGTTTAGTTCGCTACGGAGTTGCTCCCGATCACCCAAGAATCAAAGGGATCATCAAAGCTCTTTACGAAGTTCTGGACCGCGGAGACATTCGCTTTTTTGGAAACGTCACCTACGGCAAAGACCTAACACTTGACGATCTGAAGAAGCACTACAACGCCGTGATCTTCTCAACCGGAGCAATTGAG
>JBIJAI010000065.1:0-3322 GCA_044345815.1 Rhodoluna sp.
CCGCTGTTGCATCGCAATCGAAAGCAGCCGTTCAGGCACCTGCTCTAGGGAGTTGGCGTGCAGTGTGGTGGCACCGCGGTGTCCGGTGTTTAGAGCTTGAAGCATGGGAATAAGTTCTGAACCTCTTACCTCCCCGATGCAGATTCGATCCGGTCTCATTCGAAGGGCTTGGCGCACCAGGTCTTCAAGGGTTATCTCACCAACACCTTCAATGTTCTTCAGCTTGGTCTGAAGGCAAATTACATTGTTTCCAGAAAGCTCCGTGACGTCCTCAACGGCAATCACACGCTCACTGGTTTCTGAAAGCATTGCGCGAAGCAAAGTTGTCTTTCCGGTGCCGGTGGCACCGGTAATCAAAAAGCTTTGACCGGCGGCGGATATTTCTTGAATCAATTCAAATTGAGCAGCAGTTGCAAACCCGCCGGTAAGTAAAGAGGACAGATTGATGGAATCGGTTGAGTGCAGGCGAATGGAAATCAAAGTGGATTCGGTGCAAGCCGATTTCAAAACTGCGTGGACTCGCAATCCCCCAGGCAAGCTCACATCAGCAAAGGGGTTTGCTTGATCTAGTCTTCTGCCGCCAAGCTCAATCAGATCTTTGGCAAGGGTTGATAACTGCGGCTCTGTTAGCGCTAACTTCGGCTCCGCACTAAGCCCTGATCCGTTATCAATTTGAGTAGAACCAGCCGATAGGCAAATGTCGGTGATGCTCGGATCATCAATTAGCTCGAGCAGAGCCTCGGGGATTTTTGCTTCCACGCTGATAACCATGAAGCATCAGCCGGTGGTTTGGGGCGGGAGATAGAAAGTTGTGGATAAGAAAGTTAGGGGGCGGCAGGCTTTGGGGGAAAGCCTGCCGCCTGGTGATAGCGATTGGGGGAATCTAACTATCACTAGTCAGCAACGAATTGCTGACCGCTCAAGTCTACGACTGGCTCTTAGCTTGTTAAAGCCGATTTGTGGCATTATTGCCAAGAGCGTAAAAGATAAGGATGACCGTGCCTGAAGAATCTGGAATCGAAAATCTGCTCCACGAGACCCGTAGGTTTCCTCCAAGCCCTGAGTTTGTGGCTCAAGCAGTAGCGGGGCCAGAGCTCTATACCGAAGCTGGGGCTGACCGGTTAGCCTTCTGGGCTAAACAGGCAAAGGCCCTGCACTGGCACAAACCCTTCACCAAAACCCTAGATTTTTCTAACGCTCCCTTTGCCACTTGGTTTGAAGACGGCGAACTAAACGTTTCCTACAACACCTTGGATCGGCACGTTATCGAAGGTCGCGGTGATCGCATCGCCATCTACTTCGAAGGTGAAAACGGCGATACCTCTACCTATACCTATGCGCAGCTTCTGATTGAAGTAAAGAAGGCAGCCAATGCCTTTGCCGCTCTTGGCCTTAACTCCGGTGACCGCGTTGCTATTTATATGCCGATGGTTCCAGAAGCAGTAATTGCCATGCTGGCAACTGTTCGCTTAGGGGCGATTCATTCAGTGATCTTTGGTGGCTTCTCAGCTGAATCGCTTCGAAGCCGCATCAACGATGCCGAGGCCAAGCTAGTAATCACAGCAGACGGCGGCTATAGAAAAGGTAAAGTTTCAGCACTCAAGCCGGCAGTTGACGAAGCAATCGGCGATGGCGATTGCCCAAGCGTCGAAGCAGTGGTAGTTCTAAAGCGCGGCGGAAATGAAGTTTCCTGGAACAATAACCTTGATCACTGGTGGTCAGATGTTGTTGACTCGGCATCGCCTGAGCACGAGGCTAAAGCCTTTGGTGCCGAGCACCCGCTGTTTATTCTTTACACTTCCGGAACTACCGGTAAACCAAAAGGAATCCTGCACACCTCCGGTGGCTACCTAACTCAGGCAACCTTCACCCACAAAAACGTTTTCGATATCCACCCGGAAAAAGACATCTACTGGTGCACAGCGGATGTTGGCTGGATCACAGGACACACCTACGTGGTCTATGGGCCACTCGCTAACGGAGTTAGCCAAGTTATCTACGAAGGAACTCCGGATACCCCAGACTGGGGACGCTGGTGGGAAATTGTCGAAAAGTACAAAGTTACCGTTTTGTATACCGCGCCAACCGCCATCCGCACCTTCATGAAGCTAGGCCGCGAGATTCCAGATAAGTACGACTTAAGCTCAATCAGGGTTCTTGGTTCAGTTGGAGAACCGATCAACCCAGAAGCTTGGATTTGGTATCGCGACGTCATCGGGGGAAACAAAGCTCCAATTGTTGACACCTGGTGGCAGACCGAAACCGGTGCCATCATGATCTCCCCGCTTCCTGGAATCACAGCAGCCAAACCAGGATCGGCGATGATTCCGCTTCCTGGAATATCGATGGAGATCGTCGATGACGCAGGTAAGAAAGTAACTTCCGGCGGCGGGTACCTAACTATCACCGAGCCTTGGCCTTCAATGCTTCGAGGTATCTGGGGCGATAACGATCGCTACAAAGAGACTTACTGGTCTCAGTACAAAGACCGATATTTTGCAGGAGATGGCGCCAAGCTCGATGCCGATGGCGATGTTTGGATCCTTGGACGCGTGGATGATGTCATGAACGTCTCCGGTCACCGGCTCTCAACCGCCGAGATTGAATCGGCCCTGGTGTCCCACCCGTTTGTTGCCGAAGCTGCGGTAGTTGGAGCCAAGGATGAAACCACCGGCCAAGCCGTGGTTGCATTTGTGATTCTAAGATCAGATCAGGTCGCTGCCGCAGGCAGCGACTCCGATGTAAGTAAGCTCTTGCGCGATCACGTGGCCAAAGAAATTGGCCCTATTGCAAAGCCTCGAACAATCATGGTTGTGTCAGAGCTTCCAAAAACTCGCTCAGGAAAAATCATGCGAAGACTTCTTAGAGACGTTGCTGAAGATCGACCAATTGGAGACGTAACAACTTTGGCCGATACCTCAGTGATGTCGGTTATCACCGGAAAACTAGAAGCTGGAGCTACTGACTAATCTCCACGATTAGCTCTACCTCTACTGGAGCGTCAAGTGGTAGCACTGCTACCCCAACTGCGCTTCGAGCGTGAATACCTTTGTCGCCAAGTACCTTGCCTAGAAATTCACTCGCGCCATTTACAACACCCGGTTGGCCGGAAAAATCTGGCGCGGAAGAAACAAAGCCAACAACTTTTACTACGCGCTTGATCTTCTCAAGATCACCGATGACCATCTTGATTGCTGCAAGTGCATTCAGCGCACATATTTCCGCGAGCGCTTTGGCATCCTCTGCCGAAACCTCTGCGCCAACTTTTCCAGTGTGAGTGAGCTTGCCATCAACCATTGGAAGCTGGCCGGAAGTGAAAACT
>JBIJAI010000066.1:0-3320 GCA_044345815.1 Rhodoluna sp.
TCAAGACATCGACATCGTTTACATTGCAACCACTCACAACGCGCATTTTGAAAATGCCAAGCTTGCGCTTTCCGCAGGGAAGCATGTGCTGCTGGAAAAATCCTTCACACTGGATGCCAATCAAGCTAAACAGCTGGCTGAGTTAGCTAAGCAGAAGAATGTGTTTTTGATGGAGGCTATGTGGACTAGGTTCCTGCCAAATCATGTGGCACTGTTTGAAAAAATCGAGCAGGGCATTATCGGAGCGCCACTGTACGTGATCGCGGATCACAGCCAGCACCTGCCAAAATCCAAAGCCCCAAGACTTCACGACCCGGCACTCGGGGGAGGTTCCCTTCTCGATGTCGGAATCTACCCAATCTCTTTTGCTCACCGCGTCTTTGGAAGACCTGAGAAAATCCAGGCCACCGCATCGTTGATGCCTGGCAACATCGATGAATCAGTTGCGGCAATCTTTGACTACTCTGGGGGTCGCCAGGCTCTAATTCACTCCAGTATTAGAGTCAAGGGCCCTATTCGAGCCTTTGTGATGGGCGATAAGGGGCGTATTGAGCTGGAGAAACCGTTCTACGAGCACGGCTCATTCATTGTTTATGACTTGGACGATCAGGAGATCTTCAGGTACGAAGGTAATATTGAAGGGCGGGGCATGCAGTACCAAGCCCTTGAGGTCGAAAAATGCATTCGAGCTGGACTACGACAGTCCCCAATCATGAGCCTTGATGAAACCATAGAGATTATGGAAGTTATGGATCAGATTAGGCAGCAAACCGGTATCGAGTATTCAGGAGTCTAGCCAGTTGGCCAAGTTAGCAGATAAGTTTCCCTACATTCGAGAAGTTCTAATCGGCTCCGGTTCAGGACTACTGGTTCTGACATTGATCATCGGTGGTTTTGCAATTTCAGGGACCAGTCCAAGCGCAGGACCTACACCAACTGAGTCGCCCACTGCTTCGGAATCACCGTCAGCAAGTGCGACTCCAACAGCAACTGCACTTCGTGCTTGTTCGGTTGCTGAGCAAGCCGCAAACCCATCACTCGGTACTCTGCAGGCGGTTGTTCTAAACGCTGAGACCGGCGAAGTTTTGTATGACAGAGATGCCAATAAGCCAGCTGCAACAGCGTCGGTTATGAAAACGCTCACCGCAGCTGCAGCACTTATGACTGTCGGTCCAAACTATCGCGCGACTACGAAGGTAATGGCTGACCCGCAGTCCAAGAGTGTGATTTCACTTGTCGGTGGTGGCGATGTGACACTTTCGAAAACTGCAGTTGGCGCTCAGTCGATTTACAAAGACGCACCTAAGCTTTCCACTTTGGCAACCCAGGTTCGCGTGTGGGCAGAAAAGAACAACGTCACTCAAATCGATGAAATCATTCTTGACTCTTCAATGTTTGCAGGATCGGCTTGGGAAAGCTCTTGGCTTCGCTCAGACCAAGATGACGGCTGGATTTCTGAAGTCACGGCTTTGCAAATCGACGGTGACCGTATTCGTCCAGCTCAGTTCACTTCGGGCAGAACTGGTAGACCAGTACTTAGTGCGGGAGAGGCATTCAAGAAAGAACTCGGCGACTTTGCCAAGACGGCACTACTAGTAGAGAGCCCAACACCAGCAGGATTTGTTGAGATTGGCTCTGTGCAGTCACAGCCAATGAGCCGCTGGATCACTTACATCCTGCAGCGCTCAGAAAACATCCAGTCTGAGATGATCGCCAAGCTGGTCTCTAAAGACCTCGGCTTTGACGGTTCCTTCGAGTCTTTCGACCCGGCCTTCAAAAGAGCCCTTGGAACAACTGGTCTTGACTTCACGGGTGTTCGGGTTCGCGATGCCTCTGGACTATCTCAGCTGAACATGGTGAGCCCAAAGTTTATGGCGGAGCTTATGCGGTTGGTTAACGCAGAGTTTGCCGACTTTGGTCAGATTAAGAGATCCCTTCCAATCGCCGGTGAATCGGGAACCCTAGGTGGTCGATTCAAAGGCGATATCGCGGATGCCGCTGGAGAGATCTTGGCCAAGAATGGATACATCATTGATGTTCACACTCTGAGTGGAATCATCAACGCCAAAGATGGAACAGTTCTTACATTTGCAATCTACGCACTCGGCGATACCGGCAGCGACGTCAGAGATGCAATCGATACTCTTGCCACAGCGTTCTACCGCTGCGGCGATGATCTATCCAACGAGTAGGAATACAAGATGCCAAGGGCTCTTCTAATCATCGATGTCCAAAACGATTTCTGTGAAGGCGGCGCACTAGCCGTTTCAGGCGGTGCGGCAGTTGCCGGAAAGATTACTAAGTTTTTGGAAAGCTCAAGCTATGACTTGGTCGTGGCATCCAGGGATTGGCACGATGCCGACAATGACAACTCAGGTCACTTTGCCGAAGAGGGCCAAGATCCGAATTACAAAACCAATTGGCCAGTGCACTGTGTGGCAGAGACTTCTGGCGCGCAGTACCACCCAAATCTAAACACTGCATCTATCGATGAGCACATCTTCAAGGGCCAGGGGCAAAATGGCTATTCGATTTATGAGGGAATTACAAAAAGCGGACAAAAATTTGACCAGCTTTTAGCGCAAAACCAGATTGACGAGGTTGATGTTGTTGGTATCGCAACCGATCACTGCGTTCTAGCGTCTGCGATGGATTCCAAAAATCATGGACTAAAAGTAAGAGTGATTAGCTCCCTTACGGCTGGGGTATCAGAGACCAGCACCGAGGCTGCAATCGATCAGATGATTGATAGCGGTATAGAGGTAGTGCCGAGCGTCTAGCTCTCGCGCTTTGCTCCTGCATCAGCCAAAACACTGAACAGCTCAGGCTTTGCAAAGCCCCTTGCTTCAAATTCTTCAGAAACAGCTGCCTTGAGCTCTGCCACCTTCGATGAGTGGATAAGGGCAATAGCTGCACCTCCAAAGCCACCCCCGGTCATTCGGGCACCAACCGCCCCGACTTTCATGGCGGTCTCAACTGCGCAATCCAGCTCGTCAATTGAAATCTCAAAGTCATCCCTCATTGACTCGTGGGAAGCGTAAAGCAAATCTCCAATAGCCTGCGGTCCTGAGGATTTCAAAAGCCCAACTGTTTCAAGCACTCGGGCATTTTCGGTCACAACATGTCTGGTTCTTTTGTAAACCAAAGGCTCGAGCAATGACTCAGCTCGAGCTAGGTCATCAACTGAAAGGTCCCTGAGTGAGGAAACGCCCATTCGCTTGGCTCCCTCTTCACAAGCATCACGGCGTGCAGCGTAGCCGCCATCAACCAGTCGGTGCGAGACTTTGGTGTCCATCACAACTATTTCAAGGGAATTTTGC
>JBIJAI010000067.1:0-3238 GCA_044345815.1 Rhodoluna sp.
ATTGGAAATAGCGGCGAATACCAGCCAAGAGCGAGCGACATCACTGTCATCAGCTTTACATCCCCCATTCCCAAAAGACCCATGCGGTTAATCACAAGCGAGATTGCAAAAGTGATTGCCCCAGCGATTAATGCCCAAAGCATATTCAAAAAGCCAGCACCTAAAACCCCCGCCACTATCTGACCTAACCAGGTGATTGGGAATGCAGGAAGAACGTATTTGTTTGGCAACCTACGCTCAAGAATATCGGTCTTGGCTAAGGGCCAAGCCGTAAGGACCAGATAGCCAAGACCGAGTGCCGAAAACAACGAGGAGAGATTTTCAAACACCGGATCAGGGTATTTACACTTTCTCCAAGGCGGGAAAGTTATCCCCAGTTAACTATCTGTCTAATAGCTCCGTGACTAGAGCAGCGATGGCGCTTCTTTCGGAACGAGTCAATGTGATGTGAGCAAATAGTGACTGGCCTTTCAAAGTCTCAATCACCGATGCAATTCCATCGTGCCTACCAACTCGCAAGTTATCCCGCTGAGCAACATCGTGAGTCAGGATGACTCTGGAGTTTTGTCCGATGCGAGATAAAACAGTTAGCAAGACGTTCCGCTCTAGAGACTGAGCCTCGTCAACGATTACGAAGCTGTCGTGAAGGGATCGGCCCCGGATATGGGTCAAGGGAAGAACTTCCAGTAAGCCTCGGTCTTGGATGTGCTCTATAACTTCCTTGGATACCAGTGCGCTCAGAGTGTCGAAGATTGCCTGACCCCAGGGATTCATCTTCTCTGCCTCAGTGCCTGGTAGGTAGCCAAGCTCCTGACCTCCTACTGCATAGAGAGGCCTAAAAACCATAATCTTTTTGTGTTGGCGTCTTTCAACTACCGCCTCCAGAGCCGCACATAGTGCCAAAGCTGACTTACCGGTACCAGCGCGGCCCCCCATGGAGACAATGCCGATTTCCTGATCCAAAAGGTAATCAATGGCCAGGCGTTGCTCAGCAGATCGACCCTGAACGCCAAATACTCCGCGATCGCCTCGAACCAGTTTGACTGTCTTGCCTGCAGTGACTCTACCGAGAGCGTGGCCTCGCTCGGAAGAGATAACTAAGCCGCTGTTGACCGGAAGGTTGGCAATCTCTGGATGGGTAATCTCTTCGTTGTCGTAGAGGTCTGCCATCTGATCGGCACTCAGGGCTAGTTCGCTGATTCCGCTCCAGCCTGAGTCGGTGGCAAGTTCATTTAGGTACTCCTCAGCAAGCATTCCAAGGCTGGCAGCCTTTACTCGCATCGGCAGATCTTTAGAAACTACTGTGACGTTGAATCCCTCGTTGGAAAGATTCATGGCCACAGAAAGAATTCGTGAGTCGTTATCCCCTAGCTGGAAACCAGTTGGCAAAACTGACTGATCGCTGTGGTTAAGCTCAACCCGAAGAGTTCCCTTTTCCCCAACCTCAATTGGAAAATCCAACCGCTGGTGCTTCTGACGAAGGTCATCCAGGTGCCGAAGTGCGACTCGAGCAAAGTAACCAATTTCTGGATCGTGGCGCTTTTTCTCAAGCTCATTTATAACAACGATTGGAATTACAACCTCATGTTCGGCGAAGCGGAACATGGCCTTGGGGTCCGAAAGCAGCACCGAGGTGTCCAGCACGAAGGTTCTCACCGCCTGGTCGTTCTTGTTTTGGTTCTTGGCGGGGGAATTGGCTTCGGCTTTAGGCAAGTAGTCCTCCATAGATTCAGGCTTAGCTTTAAGGTAAATCCTTTAAAGGCTTAGGGCTGCTAGCAACACGCCCGAATCAAGGGACGCGCTTATGCGCCGAAGCGGCGGTGCCGGCGGGCAAATGCCCTGATGGCCCGAAGAAAGTCCACCCTTCGAAAATCTGGCCAGAGGGCTTCTTCGAAGTAAAGCTCGGAGTTGCTGGATTGCCACAACAAAAATCCGCTAAGTCTTTGCTCGCCCGACGTTCTGATGATCAGATCTGGATCAGGCTGGTCGGATGTATAAAGGTGTTTGGCAATCAGCTCCGGCGTTAACGAGTCAGCAAGTTTTTCAAGGTCTGCGCCTTCAGTGATTGAGTCCTTCACTATGGAACGCATGGCATCAGTGATTTCCTGACGTCCGCCATAGCCAATAGCCAAATTGACTTGTGCGCCATGGGTTTCACGACTTGCGATTTCACTTTGCTCCAAAACCTTTAGAAAACTAGCAGGCAGTGAACTGCGATCTCCAACCAGGCGCAGTTTCCAGTTCCCACGTCTGACCATCTCTTGGGCTAGTTCGGTGAGGATAACCAACAAATCTTTGAGCTCTTCGGAATCGCGCTTTTTGAGGTTTTCAGTGGAGAGAAGATAAAGGGTTACAACTGGAACCTGGAGGCCATCGCACCATGAGAGAAAATCGAAAATCTTCTGAGCTCCAGCTACGTGACCGGTTTTGGCTTTAGAGCCATTTTTCTTATCAGCCCAACGACGATTTCCATCGAGCATTACGGCGATGTGTTGGGGGATGTTGGATTTATCGAGCTGACGCTCAAGACGGTTCTCGTAGATTCGATAAATCAGATTTCGCACCTGTTAAGGTTACCGCTGCAAAAGCGAACTAGGGTTGAATCATGACCAATAACCCTCAGAACGACGCTCCTATGCACCTTCCATTGTCGGATATTTCTGACAAGGTCGAACCAGAGGTCAAACCCTCCTGGCGCGGCTGGATCCACACTGGCATTCTGCCGCTGGCCATTGCTGGGGGCATTGTGCTACTAGTGCTTGCCGATGGCTTGGTCGCTAAGGTGGCGGCGGGAGTGTTTTTTGCAGGTTCAGTTCTTCTATTTGGGATTAGCTCTATTTACCATCGCTTTAACTGGAGCCCGAAAGTAAAGCTTGCACTCAAGCGATTCGATCACGCGAACATCTTTTTGCTAATTGCAGGCAGCTACACACCGATTACCTTGCTTGCCTTACCGCAAGACAAGGGTCTGATCTTGATCGTGGCTATCTGGACTGTTGCATTACTGGGAATTGGTTTCAGGGTTTTTTGGATTGGAGCACCGCGCTGGCTCTACGTTGTGATTTACATCGCCATGGGTTGGGCTGCAGTTGTTTACCTTCCAGAATTACTAGCGGCAAACTTAGCCATGATGCTGCTGATTTTGATTGGCGGTCTGCTCTACACTCTCGGTGCAGTGTTCTATGCGATGAAGCGTCCAAATCCATTCCCTGGACACTTTGGTTTCCATGAGATCTTT
>JBIJAI010000068.1:0-3208 GCA_044345815.1 Rhodoluna sp.
CAAATATCGGACGGGGGTTCAATTCCCCCCATCTCCACCATGTTCAATAAAGCCCAGGGATTTCCTTGGGCTTTATTGCATTGCTAAAGGCAATGAACCCACCTTTTCAAGTAAATTAACACCCAGAGCTTCATTTATCGAACCGGAAGTAAGCAAGATCTAACCATGGAACAATTCACCAGAGACTCCCTGAACCGGGAGTTCAAGCTATCCATCGGGGGCTTACTTGTCTAAGCCAATCGTTGCTGTAGTCGTACCTTCTTATAAGGTCACTTCTCACGTCGTTGAGACTCTGGCGGAAATCGGCAAAGAAGTCTCATACATCTTTGTTATCGACGATGCTTGCCCGGATGGTTCCGGAAAGCTGGTTCAGGAGAAGGTTTCTGACTCACGCGTAAAGGTCATCTTCCACGAAGAGAACCTAGGTGTTGGCGGTGCCATGATCACTGGGTACCAAGCTGCTCTGCAAACCGATGCAGACATCATTGTCAAGCTAGATGGTGATGGTCAAATGGACCCATCGCTAATCGGTGAACTCATTGCACCGATCGTGAATGGACGCGCTGACTACACCAAGGGTGATCGACTAGACAGCCTGACTGGATTGAGCCAAATGCCAAGTATTCGTCTGTTTGGAAATGCTGGACTTTCGTTGCTGACAAAGATTTCTACTGGCTACTGGAACATCACTGATCCCACAAACGGTTACACGGCTATCCACAGAGACGTTCTAAAAATGCTTCCGCTTGGAATGCTAAGCAAGCGATTCTTTTTTGAATCAGACATGCTGTTTCGCCTGAGCCTCTACCGCGCTGTCGTCTGGGATGTTCCGATGCAGGCACGTTATGGGTCTGAAAAAAGCAACTTGAGCATAATCAAGACCCTGTGGGAGTTTCCTTGGAAGCACTTCAAGAATTTTCACAAGAGACTGTTCTATAACTACTACCTCCGCGACGTCTCTGCGGCATCCATCGAGCTTCCACTTGGGATCGTGCTTTGGTGGTTCGGCTTGATATTCGGGATCGCCTCATACAACCAGTCAATGGAGACTGGCGTAGCAGCAACTACCGGAACAGTAATGATTTCGGTTGTTCCTTTGATCCTTGGATTCCAGCTGCTCTTGGCTTTTGTTAGCCATGACGTTTCTTCTGTTCCAGACCGTCCAAAGCACAAGGGAGATATTCAGTGGTAACCAAATCAAAGTACGAGTACTTTTGGCTACTGCTCCCCTTAGCTTTTGCCGCTTGGTCCATTAGTAGAGTCTGGACAGTACTGCCCTCAATCATGGGTGATGAGTACGTCTATACCAGCGCCGCCAAGCACCTTCCTTTCGCAGAGCAGTACTTTTCCAACTACATATTCTCTTGGGTGATGAGTGCGACAAATATGTGTGGGAATGACTTTTATGTCTGCACCAAGAGCATCAACTCGGTGTCTTTCGCCCTGGTCATCCTCTTTACCTTCCTTATTGCAGCCAGGTTCTTGACTTTTGGCTGGTCAGTATTCGTAGCTTCTGTAACTGCCCTAAGCCCGATAGCAATCCCAATTTCATACTTCATGCCAGAGATTATGTACTTCGCGGCAATGACCGGAGTAGTTCTGGTTGCACTGTGGGTTGCAGACAAGGGTAAGTGGCCACTTTGGTCATTGGTTGGTATCGCACTAGGACTTGCGGCTCTGGTGAAGCCTCATGCAATTTTCATGCTGCCCGCCTTCTCAATTTTTGCTCTTGTGGTCTCCTACAAGTTGGCCTCGGGAAGTTGGCTCGCTGGCCTTAGATCTGCTGGGGCGACTATCTTCGGTTTCTTTGTTGCCAAGTTTGGGCTTGGCTTCTTGTTTGCCGGAACTGAGGGGCTGAAACTCTTCGGTGGATATGGATCCCCAGTTGACGCACTGACTTCCGTTGTTGAGAATCAGGCCCCAACGGTCAGTCAAGAAGCGGGAACGCAAGCAACCGGTCTCGAGCTTCTATTCAGTGTTTCTTTTGGGCACCTTGCGATGCACCTTGCGGTTGTGTTGTTGATTGCTGGACTTCCGCTGTTGTTGTCGCTGCGAGTACTTTTGTCTGTTGCAAGAAAGCCTGAGCCAGTTGGGCCAGTTAGCTCACTGTTTATCCTTGTTGGACTAATTACCTTCTCCATAATTGCCGTTGTTGCAGTGTTTGAGGCCTATGTCACAGTTGGCGGGGATGACCACAGCGATCGCTTGATTTTGCGCTACTACGAATTCTTAATTCCTCAGTTCATCGTGATGGGTCTCTTACTTCCAAGATTCACAGACTCAAAACTAGTTTGGAGAGCGCTCCAGGGTTCTTTGATTATTGTGGCCTCACTGTTTTTCAGCATCTTCTATCCCGGCAATTTTGACCAGCAGTACGCCGACTCTTCAACACTTCCAGGACTTGCTGCAAGCGGCGGGTTGTTCATTGCAATTGCAGTTGCAGTAAGTGCAGCTGTTCTCTACTGGATTTTCACCCCCGAAGAGGGCAATGTACTTATGGGGCGTTTCATGATTCCACTATTTTTGGTAGCCGCTCTTGCTCTTTCTCAGAACAACTTGATTGCAATCAACGGCACTCAGGCTTACTTTGACCAAGCGGGCTGGACATCCCGAGACGTTCTGCAGGATGTTCCGGGCGATCGAATTATGGTCATCGGCCAAACTAGAACAGAAGTATTCACCGTAAAGTTCTGGATTGATGAGCCGAACATTAAGGACCTATTGGTTCTGGAAGGAAGCGTTGTTCCGGCAGGAAATGTCACAGAGTCTGACTACGTCGTGACACTTGGAAACATCGGAGTTGATTTTGCTCACGAGGTAGTCACCGAGGGCGAAGGCTTTAAAGTACTCAAGATTATTCGTTAGTAAATGCTAGATACCAGCTGGCTGTTACTCAACGGCACAATCCTCTTTGAAGTAATTGGAACACTTGCATTTGCCCTTTCTGGCCTAATTGAGGCAGCCAGAAAAAGACTGGATCTTGTTGGAATGGCAATGGTTTCAGGTTTAGCCGCTTTCGGCGGCGGAACACTTCGGGACATTCTTTTGGACCGCAGGCCATTCTTTTGGTTTGAAAATGAAATTTGGGTTTGGATCATTATTTTGATCTGCGTTGGTGCTTTATTGTTCATGCGATCTCGTCACCTTGAACCAACCGAACGTGCGATGCAGTGGCCAGATGCTATTGGCCTTGGGGCATTTACCGCTG
>JBIJAI010000069.1:0-3175 GCA_044345815.1 Rhodoluna sp.
CCGGTAAGACTGCGTAACCGCGATGCCATCGATGGCCGCTCACGTGGTGTTCTTGCCAAATTCGGCGTTTCCCGCATCAGATTCAGGGATATGGCTCACCGAGGCGAGTTGCCGGGCATTACCAAGTCAAGCTGGTAGTTTCAAGCCATAGCACCACCCCGGAACTATCTATTGGGTCCTGGCTTTTTAGCCAGCTTTTGGATTGAACCGGAAAACTTATAGAAACTGAGATCGTCCAGGAGGACCACATGAACAAGAGCGAACTAGTAGCTGCAATCGCAGAATCAACTGGCGAGTCACAGGCAGCTGTCAACCGCATTGTTGACGCAATGTTTGACACAATCGCAGCCCAGGTTAGAAAAGGCACCAAGGTCACCATTCCAGGTTGGCTTTCAGTTGAGAAGGGCTACCGCGCAGCACGTGCCGGACGCAACCCTCAGACTGGTGCAACAATCCAGATTGCAGCCTCAAACACCGTAAAGGTATCTGCAGGTTCCAAGCTAAAGGCTTCAGTTAAGTAATTCACTTAGCAGTAAATAGACGTCGACCAAGTGGTCGGCGTCTTTTTACATATCTTGATTGTTTAGGGAAGTTAGGCTTTGACTATGACCAAGCGCCTCAAAGGAAACCTGCTAGTTCTAGGGCAGTTTGTTTTGATTGCTTTGTTGATCTTGGTTCCATCAAGTGGTCTAAACACCGGGGTGTTTAGCACCTTCCTTGTTGGCACTTCTTTGATATCAATGTTTTTAGGGTTTGTGGTCCTTGCGCTTTCAGCTATCAATCTTGGTAAGTCGCTAACTGCGCACCCGATTCCAGGAAAGAACGCAGTATTAGTCACTGACGGTTTATACAGGTTCGTAAAGCACCCCATTTATTCGGGCCTTATTCTTGCTGCCTTTGGGCTCACAATCGCGGGAGGCTTTTTCCCGCACGCTATTTTCTTTGTTGCTTTGGTACTGCTACTGAATTACAAGGCCAGCTTCGAAGAGAAGCTACTTGCTAGCACTTACGCGGGGTATGCCGAGTATTCGAGAAAAACCGGAAGGTTTATACCTAGGCTTAAAAGGTGAACCCTTTCCAAAGCAGAGCTTATTCGGCAGGCTTGATTGCCACCCTTGGGGTTTTCCTTGCAGTTCTGATTGGCCTTGCAATTGGCGGCGGAGCCGCAGCCTTGCAGTTTTCAGATCCAGGACCTGTTATTCGCTACGGTGTTCCGCTAGCTAAAGCCCTTATGAATATAGGAATGGCGGTAAGCATCGGATCCCTTGTGTTTGCAGCCTTCGCTGCCAACGACAAATCAGCTGTTTTGCGGAAGCTTCTAAACCTGACTTCCGCAGGAGCAGCCGTATGGGCAATAGCTGCCTCCGTGCACTTTGTCCTTAGCTTTGTTTCTGTATCAGGAGCGGCATTCTCGCTCGAGCAAAGCTTCAGCCAAGGCCTTTGGGTTTATGCCACCGAGATAGAACTAGGTATCTCACTGGCTCTAAATGTGCTTGCCGCCTTCGCAATCAGCATTCTGGCGCTATCTGTTTCTTCCCTGACCGCAACGGCGTTTATATCAGCCCTAGGCCTTGGCTCCTTGATTCCGCTGGCCCTGATTGGCCACGCAGCTGGTACCGCTAATCATTCGCTGGCTGTCAACTCTTTAGGACTACACCTAGTTGGCATAGTCACCTGGGTTGGTGGACTGATTGCCGTATTTGCCTTGAAGAAAGACTTGCTTGGTGAAGCAAAGCCCATGCTCTCTAGGTATTCATCTCTTGCCCTTGCAAGCTTTGTGATTGTTAGTGTTTCCGGCATTGGATCTAGCTATGTTCGAATCCCTGATGCGGCTGGGCTATTTAGCCCCTACGGGCAACTGCTGTTTATAAAGGTGGTGCTGCTGGTAATTCTCGGCTCCTTCGGAGCCATCTATCGCACGCGGATTCTTTCCAAGATTTCTGAAAAGGGCAGCTTTTTCAAGCTGGCACTACTTGAAATATTCATCATGGGCTCAGCAATCGGTATGGGAACTGCGCTCGCAAGAACAGCTCCCCCAGTTAAACAGGGAGAATTCATTGTTCCAACTCCTGCGCAGCTTCTAACTGGAGAGCCACTTCCACCAGAGTTTTCAATGGAGACCTTCTTTACGCAGTGGAAGCTAGATATTCTTTGGGCACTTATTGCCCTCTGGGCAATCGGTGCCTATCTGATTGCCGTTAGGCGCCTAAAAGCCCGAGGCGATGCCTGGCCGATAGCTCGAACCATCTCCTGGGTGTCTGGAATGCTGGTTCTGATCTTTGTGACCTCTGGCTCACTGAATGTTTATCAGGAGTATCTATTTAGCGTCCACATGGTTGCACACATGTTCCTGACTATGGCAATCCCGGTCTTGTTGGTTCCAGGAGCACCGGTCACGCTTTTGACCCGTGCGGTTCAAAAACGTGCCGATTCTTCAAGGGGAGTTCGGGAATGGGTGCTTTGGGCCGTTCACACTAAGTACGCGGAGTTTGTTTCTCATCCGCTGGTAGCTGCTGTGAACTTTGCCGGTTCGCTGGTGGTTTTCTACTTCACCCCACTGTTTGACTGGGCCACCCGCGAACACATCGGTCACCAGTGGATGATTGTGCACTTCTTGATTACCGGCTATCTTTTCGTTCAATCCTTGATTGGTATTGACCCAGGACCTTCAAGGCTTGTGTATCCGTTCCGGATAGTCACCCTGATTGGCGTGATGGCCTTCCACGCCTTCTTCGGTCTTGCCTTAATGGGTGGAACCGGATTGTTACTACCCGATTGGTTTGGAGCAATGGGTCGAACTTGGGGGCTGCCACCTCTGGAAGATCAGCAATCAGGTGGAGCAATCGCCTGGGGAATTGGTGAGATACCGACGATTATCTTGACCATCATTGTTTCTGTGCAGTGGTTCAAATCAGACAATCGTGATTCCAAGAGGCTAGACCGAGCCTCCGATCGCTCCGGCAACCAAGACCTTAATGATTACAACAAGATGCTAGATCGCATCAACAACCAGAAATAAACGATGGAGCAAGTCAAGCTCTCGATAGAGCAGCAGAACCTCTTTGATTACATCGAGCAGTCCGAAAACAACATCTTTGTCACCGGACGAGCCGGAACCGGAAAATCCACCCTACTTAGCTACCTGGTTGAAAACACCCAGAAGAACGTTGCGGTT
>JBIJAI010000011.1:0-33175 GCA_044345815.1 Rhodoluna sp.
TTAGGTTTGATAAATCTTTAGTTCAGTGGTCCGACCTGCTCGAAACCAAGCTCCACTGGAGTCTCTCTTTCGAACAGTGAAACAAGTACGGTGAGCTTGCCAGATTCTGGCTTGATCTCGGAGATGGTTCCAGGAAGTCCTGCGAACGATCCGTCCTTGATCATGATGGATTCGCCAACCTTGAAATCAACGTTGACAGGAATAGCACGAGCCTTGCCCTTGACCATCTGGCTTCCCTTGACGGCAGCCTTGGCCTGTGCTTCTTCAGGAAGAACATAAAGAGACTTCAGCATCTCGAATGCCTCGTCTGGGCGAAGTGGAGTCGGGTTCTGAGAGTTGCCAACAAAGCCGGTCACGGCTGGTGTGTGACGAACAAGTGACCATGACTCTTCGGTCATGTCCATGCGGACAAGAACATATCCTGGGATACGGACCTTAGAGACCAATTTTCTTTGACCATTCTTGATCTCAATGGTGTCTTCCATTGGAACTTCGATCTGGAAGATCTGGTCGCCACCTTCGATGGCGAGCTTTCTGTTCTCGATGTTCTGCTTCACACGCTTTTCGTATCCGGCGTATGAGTGAACAACAAACCACTTACCTGGCTGGGAACGAAGCTCGGCACGGAAGACGCGGTATGGGTCTTCGTCCTTAGCTTCTTCTGTGCCTTCTGCCGCAGGAGCCTCTGAAGAGACTTCAGCAGCAGTCTCGGCGGAGAAAGTTTCAACTGTCTCGGAAACTTCCATATCTACCGGCGGTGAGTAAGGCTCTTCCATTACAGGCTGCTCAGCTGATTCTCCGAAGGTTGGAGCAACCACGGCTGACTCAGGAGCTGCAACTGCAACAACTTCTTCAACCGCTGAAAACGCAGCAGCTGGAATATCGGCAGCATCTAGCGGAGCCGAAGTTGTTTCGGTCTCTAGTTCGCTGCGTTCGATCTCGCTCAATTGAGGATTCCTGTTCTTTTTGTAAAAACTAGCTGGTTGGGGTGAAGGTGAAAGTTACAACGTTCAAAAATACGAAGTCGAGACCGGCAAGAATGATCATGACGATCACAACGAAGGCCAGCACAACACCGGTGTAGCTAAGAAGCTCCTTGTAGGTCGGCTTGGTGACCTTACGAAGTTCTGCATAGACCTGTCTGAAGAACAGGGCAACGCGACCGAAGATGTTGCGAGTTGCAGCACGATCTGCCTTAGCTTTTTCAACTAAGTCATCCGTTGGCTGTAGCTCTTCTGCCATGTCTCTACTTCTTTCCTTCTCGTTTTGCAGGGCGGACAGGACTCGAACCTGCAACCTGCGGTTTTGGAGACCGCTGCTCTACCAATTGAGCCACCGCCCTTTAGGGGCTAAACAGCTTCCGTTGACCACCTGGCAAAAGACACACTTATAGATTGAATCTAAATATGGATAATTTGCCAGATTAGGCTTCTCGCAGCTGTCAACTACTGAGTTCTACTCTAATCCGCCAGCTCCCAGATTGCAAAGGGCCATATGGCCCCCGATAGGCTAGATACGTGAGCAAGCCAAGAATATCCAAGCGAATCAGCGCCATCGCCGAGTCAGCGACCCTCAAGGTTGATGCCAAGGCCAAGGCCTTGCAGGCTGAGGGTAAGGCTGTAATCAGCTACGCAGCCGGCGAGCCAGATTTTCCAACCCCAGCTCACATCGTTGAAGCAGCTATAGCTGCCGCCAAAGACCCTAAGAACCACCGATATACGCCAGCTGTTGGTCTTCCAGAGCTTCGTGAGGCCATTGCCGTAAAGACCAAGGCTGACTCAGGGACAGAAATCTCTGCCTCCCAGGTGGTTGTCACAAACGGTGGCAAGCAAGCGGTTTACCAAGCCTTTGCCGTGCTACTTGATCCAGGCGATGAGGTACTACTTCCTTCTCCTTACTGGACTACTTACCCGGAAGCAATTGCGCTCGCCGGAGGCAAGACCGTTGAGGTTTTTGCAGGTAGCGATCAGAACTACATGGTCACCGTCGAACAACTTGAGGCCGCCAAGACATCAAAGACCAAGGCACTACTTCTTTGCTCTCCTTCAAACCCAACTGGTTCGGTTTACTCGAAAGAGCAGATCAAAGCCATCGGCGAGTGGGCACTGGCTAACGAAATCTGGATCGTCTCTGACGAGATCTACCAGAACGTGATCTACGACGGTAAGCGTGCTTACTCAGTCACCGAGGTAGTTCCTGAAATGAAAGATCTGACCATCATGGTCAACGGTGTTGCAAAGTCCTACGCCATGACCGGTTGGAGACTGGGCTGGATGGCAGGTCCGCAGGATGCCATAAAGGCTGCAGCAAACCTTCAGTCACACCTTTCTTCGAACGTGAATAACATCGCCCAGCGCGCAGCAATTGCAGCTCTTACTGGACCACAGGATGAGATCAAGGCAATGGTCGACGCCTTTGACAGGCGTCGTCAATTAGCTGTTGCCGAGCTTGGCAAGATTTCTAACTGGCTTGCTCCAATGCCCGAGGGTGCTTTTTACGTTTACTCGGATGTTCGAGGTCTTCTTGGAAAGAGCTGGGGTGGCAAGGTAATCAACACTTCTTTGGAGCTTTGCGATTACATCCTCGATGCAGCAGAAGTTGCACTAGTTCCTGGAGAAGCCTTTGGTCCTTCAGGTTATGTTCGTATGAGCTACGCACTAGGCGATGCACAAATCACTGAAGGTATTCAGAGACTCCAGAAGCTCTTCAATTAGCTCTTAAAGCTAAACGCTAAAACCAATCAGGTTTGGCTCGGGCACCAAGTTGATTCCAAACTTTGCTGCAACTCTTTCTTGAATGTATCTTGCAAGCTCGGCAATTTGCTCACCGGTTGCTCCACCTTTGTTGACAATCGCCAAGGCGTGCTTGGATGAAATCGCAGCGTTTGAGCCAGCAAGAGAAAATCCTTTGCCGATGCCGGCTTGTTCGATAAGCCAGGCAGCAGAGAGCTTTACGGTCAAGCCGTCATCTTCTTGTGTTTCCCACTTCGGAGCATCCGATGAAATGGTTCTTGCGAAGGTGTCGCTAACAATCGGATTGGTAAAAAAGCTTCCGCAACTAACTGAGTTCGGGTCATTTGGATCTAGCACCATGCCCTTAGCTGCGCGCAGTTTCAAAACTGAATCGCGAACGTCTTTCAGGCTGACGTGCTTACCCATCTCGGAATTCAATGCTCCTGCAATCTGGCCTGAGTAAAGCGGACGAGAAAGTCCTTCTAGGTCAATTAGTTCTAGCTCGATCCAGGTGATGATTCCACTGCGGCCACGTTTGATGGCGCTATCTCGATAGCCAAACTTCAAATCACGTGGCTCGAGAATTACAAGCTCTCCGGATTCGTAATCTAAAAACTCTGCACGCAAGAAAACATCGCTTAACTCCTGGCCGTAGGCTCCGATGTTTTGAACTGGTGCCGCACCACAAGTTCCAGGAATACCGCTCATGCCTTCAATGCCAGCAAGCCCTGCTGCAACACTTTCGGCAACCAGTTGATCCCAATCAACTCCGGCTTGGATTTTCCAGACCTGTTTGCCATCGAGCTTTGTCTTCTCAATGCCGTTGGTTTTGATTTGAAGCACGTGAAGGTTAGAAACATCTTCAGCAAAAACGAGGTTGGTTCCGCCGCCCAAGGCAATCCAGTCATCCCCTGTTGACCAAAGCTCCTGCGCATTTGCAATTAGTTCTTCGCGGGTTGAACAAACTGTGATGCTTGCAGGTAGCCCACCAACGCGCATTGAAGTTAGTTCCTTGAGCGGCTGACTCAAATCTTCACCCTCACTTGCGCCTTACCCAGAACGGTTAGCTCAGCACAAACTGCAGTTAGATCAATGCGGGCAGTTTTTGAATCTTCATCGATTTCGATGACCTTTGCAGACACCTCTACCGTTGCACCAGTTTTGGCATCAACTAGTACGGGCTTGGTGAATCTCACTTGGTAATCCAGAATCTTCCCCGAGTCGCCAACAAAATCAACTACGGTCTGAACGGCTAACCCCATGGTCAGCATGCCGTGGGCTAAAACACCTGGAAGGCCAACTGATTGAGCAAAGTCATCACGGTAGTGAATTGGGTTGAAATCTCCTGAGGCTCCGGCGTAGCGAACCAGTGAGCCACGGGTTATCTTGAAGCTTCTTGCTGGAAGTTCTTGGCCGATGGTTAGATTCACGCTTCACCCCTAACAACAAGTGTTGAGATGGCTGTGCAGACCAGTGCATCGCTTGAATCAAAGATTTGAGTTTCGAAGGTGACCATGGAGTTTCCAGCGAGACTCTTCACGCTGGCAACTTTTAGCTGGCTTGTTAGCTCATCCCCAGCGACGATGGGTCTTACGTGTACAAACCTCTGGTCGCCGTGGACCACACGTGAAAAATCGATGGCAGCTTCTTTATCTGCCAAAACGGTAGTTAGCGAGCGCTCTTGGATGACCACGGCAAATGTTGGCGGGGCAATTAGGTCTTTGTATCCAAGTGCCTTGGCGGCTTCGAGGTCGTGATTTGCTGGGTCGATAGAGAAAACGGCTTTGGCGAACTCGCGAATCTTTTCGCGACCTACTAGGTAAGCGTCTGTTCGAGGATAAGTTTTGCCCTCGATTTGTGGATTGACCATGGCTTAACTGTAGAGGGGTACTTGGTGCTTTAGAGGTAAGGGATTTAGACAATGAGATAACTGGTAGCGGAGGCGGGACTCGAACCCGCGACCCCACGATTATGAGTCGTGTGCTCTAACCACCTGAGCTACCCCGCCGGGGACTTATATGGTTTTGCTTTCGCAATGTGGTGCTTTAAATAAGTCGAGCCCCGAGACAGGATTGAACTGTCGACCCCTTCCTTACCATGGAAGTGCTCTACCACTGAGCTATCGGGGCGGTTATGAAAGCTGCCTTAGCAACTAGAGCAGATTACCACTATTGCTTTGGGGCTGGCAAACGCCAAATGTTTACGCTTAGTGGCTTACCCGGTAGCAGTAGCGAGCTACCGATGACCTTTATTTCTCCCCCGCCGAACAGATTCTCGCAGCGGTCGGGATCGGTGATGGCATCCATCGGAATCTTGATATTCGGGTCCTCAAAGCGGGTGGCTGCAACCACAATCGTTGCCGTGGAATCTTCCCTTGCAAAAACAACTGCCTCGTCGGAGGCATAAAGCCACCGCACAGCACCATCAACTAGCACTGGGTTTTCTTTTCTCAACTTGGCAAGGGTTGCATAAACACCCATCATCGCTTTGTCACTGGTTCGCTCGTCGTTCCAAGGAATTGGTGTTCTGGAATTCTCGCCGTTATTGCCATCTAGTCCAAATTCATCTCCTGCGAAGATAACTGGAATGCCTGGAAGTGTGAACTGGATGGCGGCACCAACTGTTTGTCCGCCTAGAACAGAAACAGTCTTGAATCTAGGAATGTCGTGAGTATCAAGAGCGTTCATGTTGTTTTGTCTAACCGACCAAGGAAAGTTCGCTGCGAACTGGAGGTGAGCCTGCAAGAACTGCTTGGCGGTATAGCGAGAAGGACCAGGCCCTGGGAAGTCGTGATAGATGTTGATGTTCTCGTTGGCAAACCAGAGCCAAAGTGGCTTTGTGAAATTGAAGTAAGTCATGGCTCCGTGATAGCCATCGCCTTGCATGTGAGGAGCTGCATCCTTGGTGTATTCGCCAATTAGCAGTGCATCTGGGTTTGCCTCCTGCATGGTGGCTTTGATAATTGCCGCTACTTCTTTATACATGTCCTGATCTTCAATGCGACCAGTCATGTTGGCAACATCGATTCTCCAGCCATCGAGATTAAACGGGGCCTTTAGCCACTTGGCAACTACCGACTGGCTGCCTTCAATGAACCTTTTTCTTAGCTCTTTAGAATTCCAGTTCAGCTTCGGAAGGGATTCAACGCCCCACCAGGATTCATACTTGGTGTTTCCTTCGGAGAAGTAATAGAAATCACTCTCCGGTGCTGATGGGTTGGCAAAGGCTGCCTTGAACCATTCGTGAGCATTCCCAGAATGGTTTGCAGTTAGATCGCCAAGGACTTTCATTCCCCGATCGTGAGCAGCTTCAACTAATTTCTGCAGGGCTTCGTCGCCGCCTAGAAGTGGATCAACCTCATCAAAACTTGATGCGTCGTAGCGGTGATTCGATTGCGCAGGGAAAATTGGTGTCAGATACAAAAGCGTCACACCGAGCGCTTCTAGGTGATCTAAGTGCTCGGTGATTCCATCTATGTCTCCACCAAAAAACTCTTTCGAGGCATCAGGGCCTGATCCTGTAACTGGATCAGACCAGTTTTTCTTGATTGCCCACGATGGGGTTGCTCGTTCCATGGCCTTAGCGGATTTAGCAAAACGGTCAGGAAAGATTTGATACATCACTGATTTTTTTGACCAGTTCGGCGCATCGGCAAAAATTGTGATTCTAAAATCCATCGCATCGGTTGGTTCAACAACCGATGTTCCTTGGGTGTTTAGCCAAAGTGAGCCACCATCAACTAGATCGATTAGAAAGCGGTAGTGAACAGTTGGGTTTAGTACCGGAATGGAAACTTCCCACCAGGTCCAACCCGATTCGCCAGGAGATGGCTTTCCGCGCTTAGAAAAGAACGCTTCGCCGTTGTCGCTGTAACGAACGGAAACCTTGGCGACTTGTCCAATGGAGTTGTGCACCCGAGCGGTGACCTGAACAAACTCATGCAGCTTAGGGTTCTGATTAGAGACGTAAGTGCTCGATCCATCGTGATGTGGCATTAGTGCTAGCTGCATGGGCTCAAGTCTATTTGCTGGAAGTTCAAGGCAGTCCTTGCGGAATTGAACTGTTCGCTGAGGGGAATGTCGGGGCCGCAGAAGCCCTATGAAGTTTGTGTTCTATGCTTTCTCCCATGGACTCTAACGTTTTGCATAAATCAATCAAGTCGCCCGAGTGGTGGAGAACCGCAGTTATCTACCAGATCTACCCGCGCTCCTTTGCCGATGGCAATGGCGATGGCATTGGAGATCTGGTTGGAACAACCAAAAGGCTTGAATCACTTCAATCACTCGGTATTGATGCAATCTGGTTTTCTCCGTTTTTCAAATCTCCTCAGAAAGATGCCGGCTACGACGTAGCCGACTACAAAACCATTGATCCACTCTTTGGCTCAAACCAAGACTTTGATGATCTCTTAGCCAAAGCTAAGAGCCTCGGTTTGAAGATAATCGTTGACCTAGTGCCCAACCATTCCTCCGACCAGCACGAACTGTTCCAAGCCGCCCTAAAGGCTTCTCCTGGCTCAGCTGAGCGAGAGATGTATATCTTTAGAGACGGCAAAGGTGAAAACGGCGAGCTACCCCCAAACAACTGGGAGTCGGTATTTGGTGGCAACGCCTGGACCAGAATCACTAATTCTGATGGAACACCAGGCCAGTGGTACCTACACATCTTTGATTCATCGCAGCCTGACTTCAACTGGGAGAACCCAAAGGTTCACGCCCTATTTGTTGATGTGCTCAGATTCTGGCTGGACAAGGGAGTTGCTGGATTCCGCATCGACGTTGCCCACGGCCTGGTCAAAGCAAAAGGTTTGCCAGATGTAAAGGTTCCGGTTTCCCAAACAGTTGGCAAGGATGAGGAAACCGAGCATCCGTTCTGGGGTCAAGAAGGTGTTCACGAAGTTATCCGCGGTTGGAGAAAGATCGTAGATGAGTATGACGATCGCGTTATGTGCGCGGAGGCCTGGGTGCTTCCACTTTCCCGCATGGCGAAGTGGGTAAGGCCAGACGAGTACCACCAGACATTCAACTTTGGCTACCTGGAAACCGGCTGGAACAAAGATGGTCTTTTGAAAGTGATCACCGATTCCCTAACTGAATTTGGCAAGGTCGGAGCGCCTTCAACTTGGGTGCTTTCCAACCACGATGTGATTCGTCACGTCTCTCGCTACGGACTTCCTGGCGTTCCTCCACAAGGCGATGGAATTGGACCGAACAGCCAACAGCCTGATGAAGCAATTGGCCTAAGAAAAGGTCGTGCCGCAACGGCGTTCATGCTTGGTCTTCCAGGCAGTTCATACATTTACCAAGGCGAAGAGCTGGGTCTTCCAGAACACACCACCCTTGATGGCAAGTATCGCGAGGACCCGACCTGGTTCAGGACAAAAGGCGAAAGAGTCGGTCGCGATGGTTGCCGTGTTCCAATTCCTTGGGAAGCAAATGGTGGCGCATCTCGTGGGTTTAGCTCAAATGGTAAATCTTGGTTGCCGCAACCAGATAGCTACGCCCGCTATGCCAGAGATGTGCAAGAAGGTGTTGCTGGTTCGACACTCGAGCTTTACAAGCGCTTGATCAAGATCCGTAAGGAATACTCACTCGGTTCAGGTGAATTCAGGTTTGCACCAGAGCACTCATCCGACTCAACCCTTGCTTACATCAACAACAATGTGTTGGTGCTTTCAAACTTTGGGCCAGATTCAGTGAATGTTCCTGCCGGCGAGCTGCTGGTCACGACCCAGCACGACCTCACAATTGAAGGCGTGCTGGAGCATGATCAAACAGTTTGGCTGAAGATCTAAGCCTTAGCTTTTTTGTGATTCGGCCACCAGAAGTATTTTCCGGTGATGAATGCAAGCGAAGGCACAATCACAGTTCGAACCAGCAAGGTATCTAGCAATACACCGATACCTACGATGATTCCAATCTGGTAAAGCGCAATCAGCGGAAGCACACCGAGCACTGCGAACACGGCAGCTAGCAAGATACCAGCGCTTGTGATCACACCGCCTGTTGAAGCAAGAGCCTTGATCATTCCTTCTTTGAGTCCGAGCTTCTCGGCTTCTTCCTTGGCACGGGTGACCAGGAAGATGTTGTAGTCAATACCAAGGGCTACTAGAAATAAGAAGCTAAATAGGAATACCGAAAGGTCAAGTGCCGGCAGGCCGAACACGTTCACAAACAGCAACCAGGCTGCTCCGATTGCGGAGAAGAACGATGCCACCACAGTTAGCAGTAGCAGAATTGGGGCTACCAGTGAGCGAAGTAGCAATACAAGTACCAGGAACACCAGAATCAAAATCAACGGGATTACCGTCAGCTGATCGGATGCGTAAGTATCCTTTACGTCCAGGCGCTGAGCGTCCAAACCACCAACAAGAGCACCAGCTCCTTCGATGCCACCGAGTTCGGTGCGAAGATCTCTGATGATTTCGTAAGCTGCTTCGGACTGAGATTCGGCGTCCATGACAACATCAATCTTTGTGATCTCAGAGTTTGAATCTCCGATGATTACTTCAGCAACGCCAGATACTGACTTAGCTGCCGCTGCAACCTGATCCTCATAGCCGTTGTTTACGATCACGATTGCAGGTGATGTGGCGCCAGCTGGGAAAGCCTCAGCCAAAACATCTTGTCCAACTGCTGCTTCAGGAGCAACGCGGAACTGCTCGGTTGAAGAAAGTCCAACCTTGATGCCAGTAGCTCCGAAGCTCAAGATGGCCAGGATGATAAACCCGGCGATTGAAACAATCACAGGTCGCTTGCTAACGCCGCGACCGAGCTTGGCCCAAAGACCTTTATCTGACTTGTTTACTCCACCAAATTTTGGAATAAATGGCCAGAACAAACCACGTCCAAACACAACGATTGCCGCAGGAAGTACCACAAGGGCTGCGAACATCGCCATCACGATTCCACCTGCGATTACCAGACCAAGGGTTCTGTTGCCACCTAGTTCTGCAAACAAAAGAGTCAGAAGCGCTAGAGCAACTGTTCCACCGGAAGCCAAAATGGCAGGGGTGACTCCACGAAGAGCCTTGTTCATGGCGATGTGGCGATCTTCATTCAGCAGAAGTTCTTCTCGATAGCGCGCGATCAATAGCAACGCATAGTTGGTGCCGGCACCAAAGACCAGCACCGACAAGATTCCAGTAATCGATCCATCTGCTGTAACCCCTAGGAAGAAAGTTGACAGCTGAGGAGCGATCTGTCCAGCCATGCCGTCGGCAACGCCGATGACAATCAGTGGCACCAGCCACAGCACTGGTGAGCGGTAAGTAATAAGAAGTAGAACGGCAACGATAATCACAGTTGCAAGGAGCAAGGTGAAGTTAGCCCCTGCGAATACACCTGAGATGTCAACAACGAAACCCTCGGGGCCGGTGATGTAGACCTCAAGGCCCGATGGCATCCCTTCTTTGGCGATCTCACGCATCTCCGCCATGCGCTCTGCTCGAAGGGGAACGTCTTCAATTTCATCTAGTGGAACGGTGATGACGGCTACCTTGCCGTTTTCTGAAACTTCAGCGGGAGGAACAAAGGCATTGCCGTTGATCTCAGCTGAGGTGTAGTCCAAGAACTTATCCCCTGCTCCGTCAACGAAACCTTGGGTCATTGGGTCAAAGGTTCCAGTGATCCAAAGCTTCTGATCCTCTGACAACTGCGTAGTTGATGAGTAAACAACGACGGCAACAGTGCCATCGGTTCCAGGCAAACCCTCAAGCGCTTTGTTAACAAGTACCGTCTCGTTGTTTTCTGGCAGACCATCGGTTGGAGAGTTGTCTGACTTCGGAGCACTCAGAGGTCCGAAGGCCAAGATTGCAAAGATCAGACCGATAAGAAGTGTGACCCATGATGTTTTGCGGCCTGTGATGAAGGAGGAAATTGCGTTCAAGGTAGATCCTTTGTTGTTGGGGACAATTCTTATACTGGCAGCTGGAAAACGAAAAACTCAGGGGTTTAGTCCTGAGTCTTCGCAAGTACTGTTCTCTGGCCCCTTATTTACTGGGAGGCGGAAGGATTTAGTCTCTCCAGAACCTTTACATGGCCAGGCTCTAGTTCAGCAAGTGATCGCACGCCTAAGAGTTTCATGGTTCTGACCATGTCCGCCTGGAGAATGCCAATGGCTCGGTCCACGCCCTCTCGGCCACCAGCCATCAAGCCGTAGAGGTATGCGCGTCCAATTAAAGTGAACTTTGCTCCCTTGGCTATGGAGGCGATTATGTCTGAACCGTGCATGATGCCAGTGTCAACGTGGACCTCGGCATCTTTCCCGATTGCCCTAACTGTCTCTGGCAACAAGTGGAAGGGAACGGGTGCCCTGTCGAGCTGGCGACCCCCGTGATTAGAGAGCACAACTGCGTCAGCCCCGGCCTTAACCGCCTGTTTAGCATCCTCGACATTCTGAATGCCCTTAACGACCAAGTTACCTTTCCATTGTTCACGAATCCATTTCAGATCCTCGAAAGTAACTGTGGGGTCAAACATTTTGTCTAGAAGCTCACCGACGGTGCCATTCCAGCTATCCAAAGAAGCAAACTTCAGGGGGTCCGTCGTCAAGAAGTTAATCCACCACTCCGGTCTTGGCAGCGCATTCAATACGGTGCCCAGGGTTAGTGCCGGTGGAATGGTCATGCCGTTTCTTTTATCTCTGAGCCTTGCCCCAGCAACTGGAACATCTACGGTGAGCATGAGAGTGTCAAACCCCGCTGCAGCCGCACGCTCAACAAGCGCCATGCTCTTCTCGCGGTCTTTCCACATGTATAACTGGAACCAATTCCTGCCCGTTGGAGCGGCCTGGGCCACCTCTTCAATAGATCTGGTGCCCATCGTAGAAAGCGAAAATGGAATTCCGGCTGCTTCAGCAGCCTGGCAGCCAGCAAGTTCGCCTTCAGTGTGCATCATCCGAGTAAATCCAGTCGGAGCAATCCCGAAAGGCATTTCGGTTTTTTTACCCAAAACAATTGATGATAGGTCTACATCTGAAACATCACGGAGCACCCTGGGTTGAAATTCGATGTCTTCAAACGCCTGGCGCGCACGTGCTATGGAAATTTCTTGGTCGGCTGAGCCATCCGTGTAATCAAACGGCGCAGTTGGAGTTCTTCTCTTGGCGATGTCTCGAAGATCGTAAATGGTGTGGGCTTCTTTTAGTCGGCGTTCAGTCGCGTTCCATGTAGGGGCCTTGAACTTCATTAATTGCGCCAGGTCCTTAGGGTTTGGAAACCTGCGCTTTATCTTGCCCATCGGTTATCTCCTGCGTTTTTGTTTCGTTTTCCAGGTGCTGGTCTTTCCAGCGGGAAAATGAATTAGAAAATACTCTATAGGATTATGCATGTTGGCTTTTTGACCCCTGTAAAACCGCCGGTAAACAGCACCGGTGGTTTGATTCAAAGGAGAACGCATGAGAAGAATTGCCCAGGTTATAGCAATTCCAGCGGAGGGTATCCCCGAATACGAGCGGCTGCACGCTGAGGTTTGGCCCACCGTCTTGGCCCGGATCGCTTCCAGCAACATAAGAAATTACTCCATATATAGGTACGAGAACTTACTGTTTTCTTACTTCGAGTACCGCGGCGAAGATTTTGACGCAGACATGGCTGCAATAGCAGCTGATCCAGAAACCCAGAAGTGGTGGAAGCTTACAGATCCTCTCCAGCGAAAAGTTCCGGAAGCCGGAGCGGATCAATGGTGGCACGTAATTCCTGAAGTGTTTCACGCCGACTAAGAACCCAAGAAAGCTAGACGATGAGCAAAATTACACAGTTTCTAACCACCGACATCAGGTTTCCAACATCCAAGAGCCTGGATGGCTCAGATGCAATGAACGCTGATCCCGACTACTCGGCTGCGTACCTACAGATCAAAACCGACGCGTCTGATTCGCTCTCTGGCCACGGCTTTGTTTTCACAATCGGAAGAGGAAACGACATTCAGGTCAAGGCCATTCAGGCGCTCGAACATGTTTTGGTTGGCCGTGATCTCGACCAGTTGCTCGATGATATGGGAGCTACTTGGAAGCTCATGGTGCATGATTCTCAGTTTCGTTGGTTGGGTCCAGAAAAAGGCGTGATGCACATGGCCATTGGTGCCGTGGTAAACGCACTTTGGGATCTAAAGGCAAAGCGGGCTGGCCTGCCACTTTGGTTGCTGCTTGCAAAGATGTCTCCTGAAGAGTTAGCAGACCTTGTGGACTACCGGTATATCTCTGACTTTGTGACCAGGCAAGAAGCAATTGATTTCTTTGCAGCCATGGAACCAACCAGGCAAGACCGAATTGATCGGCTAATTGAAGCTGGTTACCCAGGTTACACAACGAGCCCGGGCTGGCTCGGATACGACGATGCCAAACTAACCAGACTCTGTAATGAAGCCAAAGCTGATGGCTTTGGGCAAATCAAACTCAAGGTCGGAGCCGATCTCGAGGACGATAAGCGTAGATTCCGGATTGCCAGACAAGTCATGGGGGCGGAATATCCAATTGCCATTGATGCCAACCAGCGTTGGGATGTTCAACAAGCCATTGATTGGGTAAATGAGCTCAGTGAGTTCAACCCTGCGTGGATTGAAGAACCTACCAGTCCGGACGATGTTGTTGGACACGCAACCATCGCCAAGGCAGTCGCCCCGATCCGGGTTGCCACTGGGGAGCACGGTGGAAGCCGCGTTATGTTCAAGCAACTAATGCAGCTTGGCGGAATACACGTGGTGCAAATCGATGCCACCAGAGTCGCTGGTGTTAATGAAAACATCGCAATTATGCTTATGGCCCGAAAGGCCGGGTTGCCAGTTTGTCCACACGCTGGAGGAGTTGGTCTCTGTGAGGCAGTGCAGCACATGTCTATGTTTGACTTCGTTGCTCTGTCTGGAACCATGGAGGGTCGAATGATTGAATATGTTGACCACTTGCACGAGCATTTTGTTGATCCGGTTAACATGAAGTTAGGTAGCTACCAGGCCCCATCCAAGCCCGGCTCCAGCCAGGAAATGCTCCAAGCCTCGAGACAGGCCTTCGAATTCCCCAACGGTAAAGAATGGACTAACTAATGCGCAGCAAAACCATCGGACGTGGCGGATTAGAAGCCCCGGTTCTTTCTTTCGGATCAGCTCCAATTGGAAATCTCTTCAAGGAGGTTTCCGAACAAGATAGTGCTGATGCCGTTCAAGCTGCTTGGGAAACTGGAGTTCGCTATTTTGACACCGCCCCGCACTACGGTCTTGGCCTTGCTGAGCGAAGGCTTGGGGCTGCTTTGTCAAAATACAACCGTTCGGATTACCTAATCTCAACTAAGGTAGGAAGACTCTTGGAGCCAACAACTGCGTTCCCGGGTGAAGACGATTTAGCCGATGGTTTCTTGGTACCTAAAAACTTCGTGCGTAACTACGATTACTCTGGCGATGCCGTAAAGCGCTCTATTGAAGCATCGCTGATACGCATGGGCACGGACTACATCGATATCGTGTTTGTTCACGACCCTGACAACTACTACGAACAAGCTCTAAATGGAGCTTTCCCGGCTCTTTCTAAGTTGCGCGATGAAGGAGTAATCAAGAGCTTTGGTTCTGGAATGAACCAGGCCGAGATGTTGACTGAGTTTGTAGAACGAACAGACTTAGACGTTGTCATGCTGGCTGGTCGATACACCCTGCTAGAGCAGAACTCGCTGGATAACCTGCTGCCCGCAGCGGTACGAAAGAATGTCAGCATTGTGGCAGCCGGAGTTTTTAACTCAGGCCTTTTGTCCAAGAATCGACCATCCGCCGACGCCACATTCGACTACGCCCCGGCTCCGAAAGAACTAATCGACAAGGTAAACCAGATCGCAGACATCTGTGAATCTCACGGCGTTAGCCTGCCGGCTGCAGCAGCTCAATTCCCGCTCGGGCACCAGGCGGTTGCCAACATTTGCCTTGGAGCTAGAAGCCGCAGCCAGGTGGAAAGAAATGCCGAGCTGTTCGATGTGGAGATCCCAGCCGCGTTGTGGATGGATCTTAGAGAAGGCGGCTTCGTCAGAGCTGAATCTGTGGAGTCTTTCTTAAGCTAATTGGAATTCAACTACCGCTGGAGAACTCGCTTCGAAGCCGGATGATTCAAGTCTGACCTGATCGCCATTTCGTGACAGCTCAACCGAGGCGCCGCCAAGAATTCTGACCGAGTCGTTTTTGATTAGCTGCGCTGGAATGTTTAGCTCGATAGAGCCTGCAGCTTTGACAAAAGCGTAGAGCTTTCCGTTTTTGGCTGTGAACCTAACCCAAGGCGATTCAGCTTCACTCTTTGAACCAATTGGGCTAAACCCCTTTGCGACCTCGGAGCCGTGAATGGCTTCGGAGTTTATACTCATCCAGTCAGCTAACCCGTTCAGGATCTTAATCTGAATCGGAGGCAGCTCGCCACTTGCCATAGGTCCAACATTTAGAAGGAAGTTTCCACCCCGGGAAACCACTTCAATCAAATGGCTAACCAGGTGCTCCACACTCATGTAGTGGTTTTCAGTTTCGACCTGGTTGTAACCAAAGCTGTATCCAATACCGCGATTGTTTTCGAAAAGACCTTGCTTTTCGTGATCAACATTCATCTGGTATTCGCTTGTTATGTAGTCGTGGTGAGGTACCCCGTAGCGATCGTTAACTAACCCTTCAGGAACTGCTTGGTAGTAGTTCTTGAATAGGGCGGCCAGTGTGTAGGCGATTTCTGGACCGGCTTGTTTAGAAAAATCTGGCCAATCTATGTCGTCCCAGAGAATGTCTGGCTGGTAGCGACTTATTAGGTCCATGCAGTGCTGATAGGCATACATCGAGTAAGCGGCATCTTTCGGCCGATCTCCAGTGACCTTCTCAAAGATGGTGTGTGGTGGGAGGTTAGTCACGCTCCAGTCCAAACCCCCGGAGTAGTAAGTACCGAATTTCATACCCTCGGCCCGCACCGCAGTTGCAATCTCACCGATTAGATCCTTTTTTGGACCTCGGTGAACGGTGTTTCTAGTCCCTGTTCCTGGAGCATCCCAAAGTGCTATTCCATCGTGGTGCTTGGTTACCGGAATAACGTACTTGGCACCGGCCGCTGCGAAGAGCTTGGCCCATGACTTGGCATCGAAACTCTCGGCCTTCCAGTCATCTAGAAAATCGTCGTAGGGCTTTCCGCCGTAAGTTTCCTGATGGTGCTTTTGTGCTGGGCTTCCATCAATTCGGATGGTGTTGAAATACCACTCGGCGTATGGGTTATGAGCAAACCAAGTTTCGCCCTCGATGGTTCCAAGTTCTCCGATTGGCTCTGCCCAGGCAGGAACTGAGTAAGCGCCCCAGTGAATAAATATTCCAAACTTGGCATCCAAATACCACTTTGGTGTTGGTCTTGCAAACATGGACCAGTCCATTTTGTGCCGCCTATGTGTTTGGGAGTAGCCCGATTTGTCTTCTGAGGATCACTGAGTCCCAGGCGTCAAAACCTGAGATCACCATCCCGTCTTTTATTCGATCGATGGATACGCCATCGACACTTATTTTGTTTCCGGTAGCTGGTGCTCCCCAAAACTCATCGCTGTGGGTTCCAGTAAGAAGCCAACGACTTACTACAGTGTCGGTTTCACTGTCTGCGATTAATTCCTTGATTTCAAAATTGACATCAGGAAATGCTCGTCGCCAGTTTTTCCATTGCTGCCTGAAGCTCTCCCTGCCAATTCCAAACTGCGGGTCATTTCCTGCGGCATCCTCTGCAATAAACCGAGAGATGGCACTTTCATCACCCTTGTTCCAGATCTGATCAAAGAAATCAAAAGCAATCTTTTTCAATTCTGAATTGGTGGCCATGCCACTTACCTTACGCTCTCTTGAATTCAACAACTACCGGCATTTTGCCATCAGAATCGATAGTGAGGCTAACTTGTGCACCAGCTCTTGTCACCGAAAGGCTTCCGCCGCCAAGAATTCTTGCAGAATCATCAATCACTAAGCCAGGCTTCAGGTCAAAGCTGACAGCTCCGGATCCCTTGATGAAGGCGAAGATTGACTCTGCCTTACCGGTGAAGCGAACCCAGGGCTGATCAATGGCAGGTAGTTCCGCTACCCTCCGAGTACCGTGAATTGCCTCTCCATTTACGGCCATCCAACTCGCCGTTCCCTCGAGGATAGTGCGCTGAATCTCGGGGATTTCTCCGGATGCAGTTGGTCCAACGTTGAGTAGAAAGTTTCCACCTCGTGAAACAATGTTGACCAGGTTGGTCACGAGTTGATCCACGCTCATGTAGTGCTCTTCGGTTTCTACCCGGTTGTATCCGAAACTGAAACCAATTCCTCGGCAGTTTTCAAACAGACCCTGGTCTTCGAGTTCGGTTTTCATCTGATACTCACTTGTAATGAAATCAGAGTGAGTATCGCCCCAACGATCGTTCACAACTCCAGTAGGAATGGCGTCATAGTAGTTCTTAAAAAGAGCAGCTAGGGAGTATGGGGTTTCGGGTCCGCCTTGTTTTGAGAAATCCGGCCACTCGATGTCGTTCCATAGCACTTCTGGTTCGTGCTTTCTGATTAGATCCATGCAGTGCTCGTAGGCGTACATTGAGTAAGCAGCATCGTTGGGCCTTAGGTTACTGACGTCAGCGAAGGTTTGAATCGGTGGAAGGGTTCCAAGTGGCCAGTCCAATCCGCCCGAGTAGTAAACACCAAAGTGCAGACCGGCAGATTTTGTGGCCTTAGCAATTTCATCAATCAAGTCTTTTTCTGGTCCGCGATGAACGGTGTTCCTTGTTCCGGTTCCTGGAGCATCCCAAAGAGTAATTCCGTCGTGGTGCTTTGTGGTTGGGATAACATACTTCGCCCCGGCCCGCTTGAATAGATCAAGCCAGCTGGTTGGGTCGAACTTCTCGGCCTTCCAGGCATCCAGAAAGTCGTCGTAAGGTGCACCTCCATAAACATCCTGGTGATGTTGCCAGGTGGGGCTACCTTCGATTCGGACGGTGTTGTAATACCACTCGGAATAGGGGTTGTCTTTGAACCAGACATTCTCATCAACCTCACCCAGCTCCCCGGTTGGCAGAGCCCAAGCTGGGACGGAATAGGCTCCCCAGTGGATGAAGATTCCGAATTTTGCGTCTTGATACCAGGTTGGAACTTCCCTCTTGAATTGGGCCCAATCCATGTCTTTCTCCTTTGAAAGTAGCGTTCACGGTGATTCAGATATCGTATAGGGTTTTTGGCAGATGTGTAGATTTGCTTCATAACGAATTTGTGTATTTTTCCAAGCAATTGGGTTTTGGGTCGAGATACGCTATAAAGTAAAAATCACATCGGATATATGGTTCGATGAGGGGACCTCCCCACGGTGAGGAATTGCCGGGGTAGGCCAATAGTCCGTAAGGAGATATGGATGCTACGTAAATCAAATTCAAGGCTGTGGAGCATTGTTGCTTCGTTGCCTGTAACAGCTCTGGTGTTGGCAGGATGTGCTGCTGATGCCGGAACAGATAATGGTGCCGCTCTAACCGACGATCCAGTAACCCTGGTTGTTCAGTACGAGGTCCCAGAAGACAATCCTGACGCTCGTGCATGGCGCGCAGTTGCAGATGCCTTCACAAAGATGCACCCGAACGTAACAATCGAGCTTTCGGGAATTACAAACGAGGCCAAGGGTGGACCGAACCTTCAGGTTCTAACTTCAAGTGAAGCCCCTGACATCGCATTGATTCCATTGAACTCAAACGTTTACACCCAGATGGTTCGCGCCGGGGAGCTAGTCCCTCTGAACGACATCTTCGAGGAGGATAACTTCCCAACTCGCCTAGGCCCACCGGCTGCAGCTCTACTTCAGGCAGATGGCAACTATTACGCAGCACCAAACACAGTTGCGTATTACAACCTACTTTGGACTAACCCAGACGCATTGGAAGCTGCAGGAGTAACTATTCCTGCGAACCGCGTGTTTGAGAGTCCAGCTGCGCTGATCGACGCTGGAAAGAAGTGTAAGGCTGCAGGTTACGCTGGTTTGGCTATTGGTGGAAACACCAACTACCAGGCTTCCTGGATGTTTGACGCTGCACTGCCAACCGCAGTTTCAGCTGATGACTTCAATAACTACCTAAGTAGCTGGAAGTCAAACGTCGACGTAACTGCTGACTACACCGCTCCTGGTGTTATTGCAGCTCTTGATGTCCTAGGTAGCTACGCTGCCGAGGGTCTATACCAAGACGGTTACCTAGGTCAGGATGGCCCAGCAGCTGAAGCACTATTCACCACCGGTGGTGCCTGCATGCTGCTCAGCGGTTCATGGCTACCTGGCGGTACCTTTGCTGCTGCAACTGAAAGCGGTGAAATGAAATTCACCCCTTCATTCGCAGTGCTTCCTCCGGTCAGTGATGTAGGTGCTCCTTCGCGCCTAACTCCTTACTATGGAAACGCCTACGGAGTTCCAAAGCAGGCTAAGAACGCTGCTTGGGGTAAGGAACTACTTCAGTACTACATCAGCGATGCAGGACAACTGCTCGGTGCTGTTGAAGTTGGAGGATTCCTTCCTGCGGTAACAACCGTAAGCATCGACTCTGTTGACACTTTCCCTCCACTAGTGAAGGAAATTGTTGCCTACGTTGCGGAGAACGGTTCAAACTCTGGTTGGACATCAGAAGTTCCTGGTGCATACGGTCAGATATTCTTGAACCCACTGCTTCAGCAGCTTCAAGAAGGCCGAATCACTTCGCAGAAGATTGCGGAGCTGCAGCAGGCTGAATTGGAAAAGGTTAGGGCCGAGGGTTAATATCTCTCCAACTACAAACTAAATAGCAAAAAATATAACAAGCAAAGCGACGAGGGAGACGATTGTGACGGATTTGAAAGACAGAAAGAATTCGAAGCAATCGTCTCCCTCCAAGCCTTTAAGGAGCACCATCGGCCTAGCGGCCACAAATCGTAAGTGGGCAATCGCTAGCCTTGTCCCCGTTTTTCTTCTCCTATTTCTTTTCCTAGCACTACCAGCGGCTAACTCGATCTGGTTGAGCTTTACCAAATGGCCGGGCATCGGCACACCTGAGTTCATCGGTCTTCGAAACTACGAAACCCTCTTTACTGAGGGTCGGTTTGCCGAGAGCCTACGAATCACACTGCTCTACTCCGTGGTGGCATCTTTCTTTATTGTTGGAATTGCATTGCTTCTAGCAGTGGCCGTAAGCAGCAACCTAAAAGGCAGTAAGTTTTACCGAGTTATATGGTTCTTCCCCGGCGTAGCTCCGCCGACAGCAGTCGCCATTTTCTGGAGCCTAAGTTTCCAACCAGAATTCGGTGCGGTAAACGCAATCTTGGGATTTTTTGGCCTACCGAGCGATAATCAGTGGCTTGCTCAATCGGCCACCGTTATGCTCCCAGTTATCTTCGTTGGTATCTGGGTTGGAGTCGGTTTTGCTTTCCTAGTCTTATTGGGAGCAGTTGAGGGCATTGACGTTAGCCTTCGCGAGGCCGCCAGAATTGATGGTGCATCCCAGAGGCAGCAGCTTTTTCAGATCATCATTCCGCTAATCGCCCCGGTGATGTTCACAATCTTGACCCTGCAACTCATCTGGAACTTCAACGGTTTCAACCTAGTTTTTGCAATGACCCAAGGTGGCCCTGGTCGGTCTTCCGAAATCTTGCCGATCTTTACCTACGTCGAAGCCTTCCGCTACGGCCGCTTTGGTCCCGCTTCGGCAGCAGCCGTGGTAGCTGGAGCATTCCTGCTGTTTGTCGGTTGGCTAGGAATCCGACTTAGCAGATCAAGGCAGGTTGACTAATGGTAATTGTAAAAATGCTGAAGCTTCTGGTCTATGCCGCTGTGATCTTCTGGAGCTTATTGGTGCTCCTGCCATTTATCTTTGTTTCTCTGTTTGGACTCAAATCCAACACTGCTATCTATTCCAACCCGCTAGGTCTATTTGACTTTGCTCCGCAATGGGAAAACTACGTCACCGCTTGGAATGCGGGGCCGGGAAGTGACGCCACCATCGGAGTGTTTTTCCTAAACTCCGCAATCATCGCCATTACCGCCTTAGCTACTAGCCTGAGTATTTCCGTGCCCGCGGCCTACTTCACTTCTTTTTTGACCAGGGCATGGAACCAGCGAATCCTTTTGCTGGTGATTGTCGGCACCGTGGTTCCGATCATCATGTTGGTGATTCCTTACTTCCGAGCCTTCAACGCCCTCGGCCTATTGAATAATCCGGTTGCTACCGGAGTTGTTTATGGGGCGCTAAATATTCCAACAGCCTTCCTTTTGATGAACCGCTTCTTCATTGACTTCCCAAGGGAAGTGCTTGAGGCAGGAATGCTAGATGGACTAGGTCCATTTCGCACCTTCCTTCGTCTGGTACTACCTCTTTCCAAGGGTCAGATCGTAGCAGTTAGCGTGCTGAACCTGATTTTCGCTTGGACTGACTATCAGATAGCAATTGTTCTGCTCACAAGGAGAGATGCTCAACCAATTTCAGTTGGGCTACTGAGCTTCATTGGAGACTTCTCGGCCGATTACGGTCCGATGTTTGCCGGTCTGACTCTAGCTAGCCTGCCGGTGCTTTTGCTATACGTGTTCTTTAGTAGGTATGTCACTAAGGGCATCGCCCTTGGTGGCATCAGCAAGTAACTCGCATCACCACGCATCACTGAAACCGAAAACAAACAAGGGAGTAAAGTGTCAGAAAATCCGGCAATCCCCGATCGCGAATTATTCGAGTCGCGCATGCAAGATGCCTATCCGCTAGAACCAGGGCATGCGGAGCGAGTAAAGGATTGGTTCCATGGAGCAGGTCTTGGTCTTTTCATCCACTGGGATCACGCTAGCCAGCAGGGCCTTGAGCTGAGTTGGCCGCTTGTGGGGGGAGTCTCGTCTCTTCCTGGCAAGGGAGTTCCCGCAGAGCAGTATCACTCCAGTCACGCCACCTTCAATCCGGTGAACTGGGATCCAGTTGAAGTTGCTAAGGCAGCCAAGGCCGCGCACATGACGTATGCGGTTTTCACTTCCAAGCACCACAGCGGTTGGGCTAGCTGGCCTTCCAAGTATGGCAATCGGAATATCACCAGTTCGCCCTATGGAAAAGCTGGCGGCGATATTCTTCGTGGCTATGTCGATGCTTTCCGTGCGGAAGGAATTAAGGTTGGCGTCTATTACTCACTTTCCGACTGGGGTCACCCGGACTATCTCGCTTGGAAGGACGAATACCGTCCCTACAAGTTCGGCTATGACTCCCCTATGGGCACCCCTGAGCAGTGGGCAAGCTATCGAGAGTATCTCAAGGGTCAGCTCGAAGAGATCCTCACTGAGTACGGGCAGATTGATTTACTCTGGTTCGACGGTGGTTGGGAGAGAAGTGAGCAGCAGTGGGATACGCAAGACCTTGCAGATCACATCAGAAAGCTAAGCCCCAAGACCCTAATCAATGACCGACTCTTTACCCAGGGCGATTACCGCACCCCGGAGCAGTGGATTCCCGCCAAGCCGTTGACAGAGCCTTGGGAGTGCTGCATGACCATGAACTACTCATGGGGTTATGTCCCAGACGACACTTCTTTCAAGAGCCCTTACGAAATTCTCCGAACTCTCATCGAGGTAGTGTCTCGCGGAGGCAATTTACTTTTGAACATCGGCCCGAAAAGTGATGGATCCTTGGTTCCTGAAGAGCGGAAGATTCTTGAGTCCCTAGGAGAGTGGATGGATCACAGCGGTGAGAGCGTGACCGGTGCTGAGCCAGGGTTAGAGCCTTGGCAGTTCTATGGTCCAAGCACACGCAAGGGTGACACTGTGTATCTTCACCAGTTTGCAACTCCCGGTGAGTCGGTGGTGGTGCGAGGTATCCCAATTCGCAGATTGAAGTCTGTAAAGAACCTGGCAACCGGTCAGTCTTACGAGTTCAAGCGTCGTGCTGCAATCAACGAAACAGATTTGCCTGACCCGGCTGGAGAAATAATCATCGACACCTCCGACAACAGCCTTTCGGGTTTAATTCCAGTACTGGTTCTTGACCTCAGTGGTAAGCCAGAAGACGTATCAATCTCTCACTACTAGAAAAGAGGCTCCATCATGGCACTGCTTAACAAGGGCCTACCAAGAGCCAAATTCTGGGATAACTTTGCCAGGGAAGTTCCATCGTGGTACACCGATGCCAAGCTAGGTATTTTCGTATCCTGGGGACCGTTCTCGGTCCCTGCCTACGGCGAGCCGGTGGGAGAATTGGGCACAGTCGACGAGAAGGTCTGGTTCAAAACCAACCCCTACGCTGAGTGGTACCTAAACACCATGAACATCGAAGGCTCTGGAGCACAGCTGCACCACAAAAAGCATTACGGCGACGCCGCCTACGATGACTTTTTGGACCAGTGGAAGATACCTGAGTTCGACCCAGATCAGTGGTGCCGACTATTTGCTCACGCAGGTGCAAAGTACATAGTCCCACTTTCCAAGCACCATGATGGGGTCACGCTCTGGGATGCACCAGGAACTGGAACTAGGAACACTGTTCACCGCGGGCCAAAGACCGATCTGATGCAGGCTATCGCTGATGCTGCAAGACGAAACGATATCCGCTTTGCGGTTTACTATTCGGGTGGATTGGACTGGGGTCTTGGGACCTTGCCTCCGATTCAAAACTTTGCCGACGTCACTGACCTAAGGCCCAACGATGCGGCTTATTCGATGTATGCCTACGAGCACGTGATGGATCTCATTCACCGCTACAAGCCAGACATTCTCTGGAACGACATTGAGTGGCCGGATTACTCCAAGCTAAATGATGAAAGCGTTGACTACACCCTCGCCAGACTTTTCAGAAACTACTACGAGCTGGTTCCTCACGGGCTAGTCAATGATCGCTGGGGGGATACTCACCACGACTTCAAGACCAGCGAGTACCAAGCTTTGCAAGAAGCCGAGGATGCAGCGGTTTGGGAAAACTGTCGCGGAATTGGAATGAGCTTTGGCTATAACCAGTATGAGACAGAGGATCATTCGCTAAACGTGGAGAGTGCACTGGCTCACTTTATAGACATCGTTTCACGCGGAGGAAATCTCTTGCTAAACGTTGGGCCAACCGCGAGCGGGGCCATTCCTGAGATACAAAAGCAGGTCCTGCAGGGTATTGGAGATTGGATGACCTTAAACTCTGAGGCAATCTATGGAACCGAAAAGGTTTCAGCTCTCAAAGCAACCAATCCTGAAGATGGTGCTTCGTGGGTCAGGTTCACCTCCAAAGCCAACAGCATCTTCGCTCACGTCAGTGGAAGCGGTGACACTCGGATTCGAATCCCTGTCGGAATGGTTAGCGACTCCTCGGCCAAGCTCCTATCCGATAAGCAGGCACTAACTACTACTCGCTCTGGTGATGAATTAATTGTTAGCTTGCCAGAAACCAAGGTAAAAGGACCCCAGGTAATTAGATTTGACCGTGCTTGAACCCTTGGCTTCTCTAGCTGATCTTTAGTTGGCCAAATACTGCGATAAAAACCTAGGACTCAAAGGTTCTAGTAAATCGCTAGTGTGTGATCTTCGATGAAATCCCAGTCGTACTCGATTCCAAGGCCCGCACCGGTTGGTGCCTGCACCATGCCGTCAATAACGTTTAGTTTGGTCTGGGTCCCAAACTCAAAATCATCCCAAGGGTAGAGCGTCTCAAAAAACTCACAGTTCGAAATTGCTAAAGCTGCGTGCAGCTGAACAAGCTCTAGACCGTGGTAGATGGTGGTGTGTAGTTCGCACTGAACTCCGAAAGACTCGGCCAAATGAGCTGTTTTCATGACCGCTGTAATTCCACCGCGCCAGCTGACGTCTGTTCTTACGATGTCTACGATGCCTTCTTTAATGCACCACGCTGTTGAGTAGTGGGCGCCTGCAAGAACCTCTGTTCCACAAATTGGGATGTCTAGCTTCTCGCGAAGTTTTTTCAAGCCATTGAAGTTAACATCTAGTAGTGGCTCTTCAAACCAGCGAAAGCCTAGTTTCTCGAGCTCTCTTCCGGCCCGAAGTGCTTCTTCGTAGTTTGTCATGATTACCGGATCGGCCATTAGGGTGAAATCGTCTCCCACTGCTTTTCGAACGGCTCGGTAGCACTCAATGTCAAACTCCACGCCCTTGTTTGGTGGGTGTAACTTATAGCCTCGGTAGCCTTTGGCCTTAACTTCTAGAGCCTGGCGGGCATAGTCCTCGGGTCCAGGAAGGAACATCGAGCTGACATAGAGGGGGATTTCTGACTTTGCTGCGCCCAAGAGTTTGTACACCGGCTGGTTCGCTATCTTGCCGACAATGTCCCAACAGGCATTATCGAATGGTGCATACGCATAAATCGGCACGTGATTCCATCGACGATCGAACATTTCAAAATCTTTCATGTTCTTATTTGCATCGAAGGCGTCTCTGCCGATGAAAAATGGCTTCACCTGACTCTGTGCAGCGCCAGCGGCCTTAGCATCCAATGCTCCAAAGCCAAAGCTTGTGCCTGTGGTGCCATCTTCTGTGGTGATTGTCACAACGGTGAAGTCGGGCCTTTGGCCTCCTGGAAGATCTACCGATACTTCCTTGCCCTTTGCTCCTTGGGCGGAGCAGGCCCGAATCTCAATGCTCTTTATGGAACTTGCCGCAGCCATCTTCTTCTCCAGAATCCTATAGGATGCGATAAAGGTACCACGCTCATCAAGATGCATGCAACCAAAAACCGAAAGGTATAACCATGGCTCCAAGAGTCAACAGCTGTCCAAACTCTAGAGGCTCAGTTGGTTTTCAACGAACTGAACTTTTTGAGAACAAAGTTAGCTGCATCTAGTGGTTGCAGTCAGGTTTGGACAAGACCCCGCAGATTCAAAGATTACCGTGGCAATGATTTCAGATTCTTTGGACCAGGTAGGCCTTAGAAATCAAACACTTAATCAGCGTCTTGCGCCGACCCAATCGGGAACTAGGGCAATAGGTTATGCCAAGACTTGTCGATTTATCTTAACCGACCAGTTGGACCCGGCTAAACCCTATGACGCTGCCATCGATTTTATTGACGGCAGTCAAGTTGGCGACTTGATTGTGATTTCAACCGAAAACTCAAATGCTTCGGCTTTCTGGGGAGAGCTGTTTAGTGCAGCCGCCAAGGGGCGGGGGGCCGTGGGGATAGTCACCGATGGCAATGTTCGAGACGTCGAAAAGATCCGCGCAGTGGGTTTTCCTGCTTTTTCCAGATCTCACCGGCCAGTTGATTTCAAAGGTCGAATGGTTCTTTCCGAGTCTGGTGGCGAAATTGAATTGTGCGGCGTAAAGATTTCTCAGGGCGATCTGGTTGCAGCAGATGATGACGGAATAGCCGTTGTACCGATATCACATCACGATCAAGTGTTAGTTCACGCCAGATCAAGAGCGAAGGCAGAGTCTGTAGTTTTGACCGAATTACTCGGCGGAGCAACATTGCGTGAAGTGTGGACTCGGCACGGAATACTTTAGCTTCTCTCCTGCCGGCTACGCCGGTTGTTTACTTTGATGGATGGCGTCCATGGTTGGACCAAACCGCCTACGTGAAGAATCAATATGCTTCAGCATCAGCTCACTTGCTAGCTTTTCTTTACCGCTAATGATCGCTTCTGCGATTTCTTGGTGTTCCTTGAATGCCAGAAATCCACCAGATGGCTGGTAGTACAGTTTGAAGATTTCACTGACTAGTTCCGCTTCTTCGCGATTTTCCTGCATAAAGCTTTTCAGCACCTGATACAACCTAAACAGATGTAGGTGACAGTGAGTTCGAACGTAAGCGTCTCTTAGATTTTTGTTGCCAGAAATCGTGGCGATAAGTTCGTGGAACCTCGCGTCGTGCTCACTCATTGCAGCGTAGGCCTCGTCTAGATCAAGCTTTCCAGCTCGGTTACCAGTTTCCAGTTCCGCTTTGATGGCTTCGATGTCTGATTGGGTTCTATTTTTTGCTGCCGCTGCTGCGGACCATGGTTCAATCACTGATCGAAACTGAAAGAGATCATCTAGTTGGCTGACCGTTAGCAGTTGAGTTGCTGCGTACCCCTTGAGAGGCTCCTTTATTACCAGCTCTTCTGATTCCAGTCTCGCGAGCGCTTCGCGGACCGGAGTCTGGGAAACCTCAAGGTCTCTGGCTAGGCCATCTATCTTGATTCGCTCCCCTGGAGCAATTTCGTGAGTGAGCAGCATCTCGCGAATGGTTGTGTAGGTCTCATCGCTCAAAACGACCCGAAGTGGTTTGGCGGATTTCTTCCTCGCCGCTTTACTTGAGGTCATGATTCCCCTTATTTGAGATTGCCTATGTCCTGGCAAAACAAGAAGCTTGCTTAGCCAATTTGGCTATTTGCTAAAGCTTATTGGTTCTTAGGGTAAATGGTCCCTAGCGGCGAAGCCGCAAACTGTCCATTCCGCCGTCCACTGCCAACGCTGTTCCGGTGGTTGAAGCCTGCAACGGTGAGGCCAGGTAGCAAACTGCGTTAGCGACCTCTTCGGCCGTGATGAGTCTCTTTATAGGCTGCCTAGCATCCAAAGCTGCCCTTTCGGCAACTGGATCGGATGCTTGAGCCAATAAGCGCTGGACCCAAGGGGTGTCTGCGGTTCCTGGATTCACACAGTTCACCCTGATCTTGTCCTCAACGTGATCGGCAGCCATGGCCAGAGTCAGCGCGTAGATGGCGCCTTTGCTTGCACTGTACACAGCTCTAGCTGGGAGTCCAACCGTTGCAGCAATCGAGCAAAGGTTGACTATGGCAGCGTTTTTGCTTTTTCTAAGCATCGGGAGGGCTGCAGCGGATACCTGAGCGGTTCCAACCACGTTTACCTTGTATACCCGCTCCCACTCTGCACTGGTGGCGGTTTCGATAGTTCCGGTTGCTCCAATGCCAGCGTTGTTGATAACCACGTCCAGCTGCTTGGTTTGTTGGGAAAGTTCTTGGAATGCGCTGTCGACCGAGTTCTTATCCGACACATCACACTGAATCCAGGTGCCGGTTGATCCCAAATCGCCCTGCTGCAGGTCTAGGCCGTAAACCTTAGCCCCCTGCTGCTTAAGCAGTTTGGCCGTGGCCAGTCCAATGCCTGACCCGCTTCCAGTGACTACCGCCACTAATCCTTCAAAGTCGCCTGACATCGCCTGTTCTCCGGTTTCATTGCTTGCAACCAAGTCACCTAAGTGATCTAAAAGCCACTTACTGTAGGATACACGATTTTGTGCTAACCTGACAAAATCCTTCTGGTCCACTGATTTTCTCAACCCTCTGGCCCCAGAAGCTCTGTATTGGGAGGATAGGAAGACCATGGCAGTCCACCAACCCGCAAGAATAGTAGATTCTCACCAGCACCTCTGGGTGAGGTCAGAACGGCCCTATGAGTGGCTGGTGCCTGAATACGAGGTGCTTTATCGGGATTACCGTCAAAGCGACATCCAGCAGCAGCTAGAAAGCTTCAATATTGGGGCTACGGTTCTAATCCAGGCTAGCGATTCATATGCCGACACTTTCTTCTTGGTAGGAGTTGCCAATCAAAGCCCCCAAATCAAGGCTGTGGTGGGCTGGGTTGCACTAGATCGACCCGAGGAAGCCGCCGTGGCGCTGAACACCTATCGGTCAATTCCGGTGATCAAGGGAGTCAGGGCTCTAACCCACACTTACCAGGATAATCTTTGGATTTCCAAGGATTCCGTCTCAGAATCTCTTGAGACGCTGGCTGAGCTTGGCTTCAGCCTCGACTACGTGGCCACCAACCCAGAGCATCGCAAGGCAATTTTGGAAGTGGCCCGCAACAATCCAAGATTGCAAATTGTGTTAGACCATTTCACCAAACCAGACATTGCCAATCAGGAGTGGCAGCCTTGGGCTGACGCGATGGCAGAACTGGCAACCCTGCCAAATGTCTACTCCAAGGTCTCAGGATTAAATACCTTGTCAAAACCGAACTGGTTGGCAAAGGACTGGAAACCGTACGTTGAATATATGGTGGAAATTTTCGGAAGCGAAAGGCTCATGATTGGGAGCGACTGGCCCTTTTCTAGACTCAACGGAGAATTCGACGAGGTGTGGAATGGCTTAGTTGATGTTTTATCTGACTATTCAGCCAATCAGCAAGACGATATCTATTTCAAAACCGCAGAAAAGTTCTACCGACTTAGCTAGCCTGTGCTACCCGCTGTTCAGCGGTTCCCAATCCTTCGATGCTAAGTTTCATAACATCACCAGGCTTTAGGTATAGCTCTGGTTTATGACCCAGTCCGACCCCTGGCGGAGTTCCAGTGTTAATCAGATCCCCAGGTTCAAGAACCATGAATTGGCTCAGGTAGTAAACCAAAAAATCAGGGGTGAACACCATTTGGTTAGTAGAGCTGTTTTGTTTGATTTCCCCGTTTAGCTCGAGGGTCATTTTTAGGTTTGTGACATCCTTGATTTCGTCGGTGGTGGCCAGATACGGCCCAGCTGGATTAAAGGTCTCGGCGCTTTTGCCTTTGGACCACTGACCCTGGCGCTCCAACTGAAACTCACGCTCACTGACATCGTTTACTAGCACGTATCCGGCGATGAAATCTTTGGCGGCTTCGGGTGAGTCGATGTACCTAGCTCGCTTACCCACCAAAACGCCAAGCTCAACTTCCCAGTCGGTCTTTTTTGACTGCCTTGGGATCAGGACTGTGTCGTTGGGGCCGATCAAAGTGTTTGGAGTTTTCGTGAAGATAATGGGTTCGTCCGGCACCGTAGCGCCGGTTTCCTCTGCATGATCACGGTAGTTCAAGCCAATGCACACAATCTGGTGCGGTCTTGCAAATGGTGCTCCGATTCTTTCCCCATTCAGGGCAAGGGCTTTGCCCTCGGCAAGGCGCTTTGCTACCTCTGGTCGAATGCGGTCAATCCCGCCAGAGCCGAAGAAACTCTCATCAAAGTCTTTGGTTAAGTCCGACACGTCAACGTAGGTATCTTCTGAAACCAGGACAACCGGCTTTTCGGCCCCTTGGTTACCAATTCGCATCAATCGCAATTTCTTGCCTTTCCACTCAATGTTCAAAATCCTATACGAAATTTGAATTCGCTATTGGCTCGAAATATCAAGGTTGGCTGTTGAAGCCTGTTGAAGCATGAGCGGATCGGATTGCTCTTTTGCCAGAAGGCAAAAGGACAGCAACAACCGCAATCAAAACAGTTGCGGCACCTGTCACTATCAGAAGTAGCTCAACAGCAACAATGTCAGCGAGCGGTCCAAGAACTACCATTCCCAGAGGCATGGCAACTGCCATGACGATTCCGAGGAAACCAAAAACTCTTCCCTGTCGTTCAGGTTCTACTGTTTCTTGCAGCATTGTGCTGGCAGAGGTTGAGAAAGCAGGAACCGCAAGACCAATAAAGAAAAACAGACTGTAGAAAACGATCAAGTTACTCGTAAATCCCATGCCGATTGCCAAAACCCCAAACGCAATCGAGGTCCCGATGATTGCACCGATTCTGTTGATCTTGGCAGCGAAGATGGCCATAAGCGCTCCGCCGATAACCATTCCAACTCCGAAGGCAAGTTCTAGAACTGTCAACATCCAAACTTCAGAGCCAAAGTTTCTTACCAGCATCAGTGGAGAAAGATTCGATGGGGCAACTATGAGTAAGAAAATGATTGCGAAGATTCCCATCACCCACCTAACTAATTCGTGAGTGAAGATGTAGTGCATGCCTTCTCTCAGGTCGGTAAAGTATGAAGGCTTTGCTGCGCTAGCCACCCGCTCCAGAGTTGGAACTGCGATAGTTGCAAGAAGCGCGATTCCGATTATTGCAGTGACAACATCGATGATTAATATGGCTTGTAGTGACATGGTCGCATAGACACCTGCCGCGGCAACTGGAGCGAGCAAAGTCAAAGAAGAATTGATGCTGCTGTTTAGGCCGTTAACCTGCATCAACTTATCCTTTGGAACAATCTGGGGCACTAAGGCCGAGATAGCTGGCATTTGAACACCGGCTCCAGCGGACCTAACTGCCATCACTAGGAAAACCAACCAAAGATCGTCGATGCCTGAAAACATAAACAGTGCTAAGGCGAGCGTTGCAACAGTGATCAAAGAGTCAGAGATGATGATCATGATCTTGCGGTTTACTCGGTCAGCCCAAACCCCAGCAAAGATAGAAACAATTGCTTGCGGAAGGAATCCAAACAAGGCGGCAAGAGCAAGGATTGTTCCAGACTTTGTGGTTAAAGTCAGGTGCCACATAATCGCGTATTGGACCAACATCGAGCCAAAGGTTGTGACAGTTTGGCTCACTAGAAAAACAGTTACCTTTTTCTTCCAGCCCGGCATGGACTCACTCTCAGCGATGGTTGGCGCCTGGCCTTGCTGATCCATAGTTTCTTCCCTGCTCTTTGGTAGATACAAAACCCCAGCCGTGGAGGGCTGGGGTTTCGTGGCTAGTGAGGGATTCGAACCCCCGAAGGCTGAGCCAGCTGATTTACAGTCAGTTCCCTTTGGCCGCTTGGGTAACTAGCCATGCGTTTTTGATTCCGGCGCCCTAAAAGAATACCAATATTTCACCAAGGCCCATACCCCGCATAGAGAAGTCAGCTCTTGGCAGCCCTTATAAACTGTCTGCATGGCTGATTCCTCATTTGATATCGTAAGCAAAGTTGACCCGCAAGAAATTGCGAACGCCCTGAACCAGGCTTCCAAGGAGGTCGAGCAGCGCTACGACTTCAAGGGTGTTGGCGCCTCTATTGAGGAATCTGGCGACAAGATCCTCATCAAGGCAAATAGCGAAGAACGAGCTAAGGCCGTTCTTGATGTTTTCCAGTCAAAGCTTGTTAAGCGAGGGATCTCTTTGAAGAGCTTGGAAGATGGCAAGCCGTTTGCATCCGGTAAAGAATTTCGCATCGAATGCAAAATCAAAGAAGGTATCTCTCAAGAAAACGCCAAGAAGATAAACAAGCTCCTTCGCGACGAAGGACCAAAGAGCGTAAAGTCTCAGATTCAAGGCGACGAACTTCGCGTCAGCAGCAAATCTCGTGACGATCTTCAGGAAGTTCAGGCTCTGCTAAAGAGCAAAGACTTAGACGTCGACGTTCAGTTTGTGAACTACCGCTAGTAAAAACCTATAGGTCGTCAATAACCGTAATTGGACCGGTAAGCGGGAAAGCATTATTCATAGCTTCCTTACGCTTGGAATTCTTCGCAACTCTTCCAGCCAAAATGCCAGCGATGAACATCATCGTCACCGGGAAGATAAAGGCCAAAACCAAACCGATGCCTTGAGCCAGAGCTCCCATGAAGATCTTTGCCACGATGACCGCAATTGCGTTTACCAGTGACATTCGAGATAACGCTTGCGCGGTTGAAAGTCCTGAGACGTTACCTGCGGCTCCAAAGAATGATGGCACCATCGGAGCCAAGCCAAAGCCTGTGATGGCCCAAAACAACGACAGCACACACAAAGCCAGAACTGGGCTGGTTGAAGCTAGCGGCGGGGCAAGTAGAACTCCCAGCAGCATTGAGAGAGCTCCGAAAATCCCACCCCACTTCGAAAGATCACTGATGTGGTACTTCTTGGTCACTCGGCCGATCAATAATCTTCCAACGATCATTGCCAGTGTGAAGGAGGCAAATGGAATTGCACCCAGAGTTGGGTTTAACAGCATGACTTGCTTGGCGAACACAGCTGACCAGTCCATCATGACTAACTCCGGAAATACACCAGCAAAGAAGCCAGCTGCCAGCAGCCAAAGCTGATTTGGAGATTTGAAGAATGGAACTTTTCTTGAAGCTTGTCTTTCCTCGTGGTGGCCATCTTCGGACGGAGCCAGCATCTTACGGATGGAAACCTCGAAGGCAACAAGTGCTAGTGCTCCAACCAAGATCAGGTGAAGCTGCAGCGACATGAAGCTTGCCAGCACACCAGAAACTGCAGCGCTGATTCCAGCACCGATACTCCAGGCTGCGTGGAACTTACCCAAGATAACTTGCTTGACTTGTTTTTGGAGCATCACTGACTGAGCGTTCACGGCGATATTGAAAAAGCTCATACTAAACATCATCAGAGCGTGAAACAAAAAATACATCCAACCATTAGTTGCAAAGCCGAGGCTTGCGGTAGCAAGAACAATCATCACGCTCGAGATGCGAACAATCGGCCTAGTTCCGTACTTGCCAATTAGACGGTTGGTGATAAGAAGTGGAACTAATGAACCAAGGCCAGCAAGACCGATGATTAATCCCCAGACCGCAAAAGAAACACCGATTTGATCGATGATTTCCGGAATGCGAGGAAGGTAAGTGATTGCTAGAAAGCCCTGGATGAAAAAAGCTGAAACAAGTGCGAACTGAGCGCTTTTTGATTTAGCTGATGAGAACGGCACTTAGGACTTAGCTCCCTTGGCAACTGACATGAAATCTTCACGCTCGACAAGTTTGACTCTCTCACGAGACTGGGCTTGTCCGAGGCGCTTTTCTTCCGCGTCTATTTTTAGCCACTCCGGCCAGCCAACGTAAGCTACCCCGCGGCTTTCCATCAGCG
>JBIJAI010000071.1:0-3052 GCA_044345815.1 Rhodoluna sp.
CAAGACCGTGCCTGAGAGCGAGATTGTTGCAACCCTTATTGAAGAAGCCAACCGTTTAGCTGCTGAGATGGACCCAGCTCTAGTTGGCTCACCACAGGTGCTAGTAAAAGATAAATAGCGCCCAACGGGTAACATTGAGCCCATGCCTATCCGCCTGAGCCAACTGTTTCTTCGCACCCTTCGCGAAGACCCTTCCGATGCCGATGTTCAAGGTCACAGGCTCTTGCTTCGTGCCGGCTACATCAGACGAGCGGCTCCCGGAATCTACACTTGGCTTCCATTAGGCCTCTTAGTCAAGGCCAAGATAGAGAAGATTGTTCGCGAAGAAATGGCTAACGCTGGTTCCCAAGAAGTTTTCTTTCCAGCTTTGCTTCCACGAGAGCCTTTTGAAACAACCGGTCGTTGGACCGAGTACGGGGATAATCTTTTCCGTCTTCAGGATCGCAAGAAAGCCGACTACCTGCTAGCACCGACCCACGAGGAAGTCTTCACACTGCTGGTGAAGGATATGTACTCAAGCTACAAGGACCTTCCTTTGTCGCTGTATCAAATTCAAAACAAATACCGTGATGAAGCAAGGCCTCGCGCAGGACTGCTTCGCGGGCGCGAATTTGTAATGAAGGATGCCTACAGCTTCGACATCAACGACGAAGGCCTGGAAGCTTCCTATCAAGCTCAGCGCGCAGCTTACGAGCGCATCTTTACGCGCCTTGGCGTTGAGTACGTAATCGTGAAAGCCGATGCGGGTGCGATGGGTGGATCAAAATCTGAAGAATTCCTATCGCCTTCTCCAATTGGAGAAGACACCTTTGTTAGATCTTCCGGAGGCTATGCCGCAAACGTTGAAGCTGTTGCGACCGTGGTCCCTCAGGAGATAGCAATTGGTTCTCAGCCTGCAGCCGAGATTCACGATTCACCGAATACTCCAACCATCAAGACATTGGTTGATCTAGCAAACGCCAAGGTGAAAAAATCTGACGGCTCTGCCTGGAGCGCGGCGGATGCTTTGAAGAACGTTGTTCTAGCTCTTGTTTCACCTGAAGGAAAACGATCACTTGTGATTGTTGGAATTCCAGGAGATCGCGAAGTGGATGAGAAGCGTGCTGAGGCTGCTTTTTCTCCGAGTGAGGTCTCACAAGCTACCGAAGAGGATTTTGCAAAGTTCCCACAACTAGCCAAGGGCTACATCGGTCCCACCAAAGACGGAAAGCAATTCCTTGGCGAGAAAGCCCCTGCGGCCATTAGGTATCTGCTTGATCCAAGAGTTGTCAATGGAACTAGCTGGATCACAGGTGCCAACGTGGACCAGAAGCACGTGTTCCACTTGGTTGCAGGACGCGACTTCGAATCTGATGGCGTTGCAGACATTGCCGAAGTTCGCGCGGGAGATCAGGCACCAGATGGCTCAGGAGACTTGGAGCTAGCACGAGGAATTGAGATTGGTCACGTTTTCCAGCTTGGAAGAAAGTACGCGGAGGCGCTTGATCTAAAGGTCCTTGATGAAAACGGCAAGCTGGTGACTGTCACCATGGGCTCTTACGGAATCGGTGTGACAAGGCTGGTTGCTGTATTGGCGGAGGCTAACAATGATGACAAGGGCCTTATCTGGCCTGAGTCTGTAGCACCTGCAGATGTTCACGTTGTTGCAGCTGGAAAAGATGATTCAGTTTTTGCCGCGGCCGAGAAACTAGCTAGTGAGATCGAGGCAACTGGAAAAACTGTATTGCTTGATGATCGCGCCAAGGTTTCACCGGGAGTGAAGTTCTCGGATGCTGAGCTACTAGGAATCCCTAAGGTTTTGATTGTTGGTAAGGGGCTCGAAACCGGTGAGGTTGAGCTTTGGAATCGCAGGAGTGGGGAAAGGCGTTCTATCAAGCTAGAATCAGCCTTGTCTGAAATTTAAATAGCGTCTGGAGGTGTTGCCCGTGGATATCGATTTGAGTGTCCTTAGGGTACTGGAGCGCGAAAAAGAGATTCCATTCAAGGAACTCGTTGAAATAATCGAAGCCGCCATTCTGGCCGCCTACCACCGCACCGTTGGAAACACCGATAAAGCTCGAGCTGTGCTGGATCAAAAAACTGGTCACGTTCAGATTTTTGCCACCACGCTAGATGAAGAGGGTAACGAGACCGGCGAGAGCGAAGCAACACCAGATGGATTTGGTCGAATTGCAGCCTCGGCTGCCAAGCAAGTAATTGCCTCCCGACTAAGAGAAATCAACGACGAAGGTCTTTTCGGCGAATTCAAAGGTAAGGACGGCGACATCGTTGCCGGCACAATTCAGCAGGGCCAGCGTTCATATATGGTCTATGTCGACTTAGGTTCAATCGAAGCAATCATGCCTCCGGAAGAACAAGTTCCCGGCGAAGACTACGCTCACGGCAAGCGAATCCGTGTGTACGTCACCAATGTATCTAAGGGCACCAAGGGCCCACAGGTTACCGTTTCCAGAACCCACCCAGGTTTAGTTCGCAAGTTGTTTGCGATGGAAGTACCGGAAATTGCAGAGGGCGTAGTTGAGATCGTATCGGTGGCCAGAGAAGCGGGCCACCGCACCAAGATTGCCGTTCGCGCCAACGACCCTGCAGTCAATGCCAAGGGAGCCTGCATCGGCGAGCTTGGTCAACGAGTTCGCGCTGTACAGAACGAGTTGAACGACGAGAAGATCGACATCGTTGATTTCTCAGAGGATTTGCCAACGTTTGTGGCTCACGCTTTATCGCCGGCTAAGGTTTCGGATTCCTTTGTTATCAATGCCGAAGAGCGCCAGGTGCGGGTTTTGGTCCCCGATTTCCAGCTATCGCTAGCTATCGGCAAGGAAGGCCAGAACGCCAGGCTGGCAGCCAAGCTAACTGGAGCCAAGATTGATATCCAGCCAGACAGTATTTTGGAAGACGACTAGAGCCTTTAGGGTCTTTGGGCCTAGACTGGACTTTGGTGGATTTATTGCCACGGACCAAATGGTCAAATTGGACACTTACCTTTATCGAATTGGTTTGAGTCCTTCAAGAAAAGAAGAAGTAGGCAGAAAAGATGTTGGAAATCTAATGA
>JBIJAI010000072.1:0-3031 GCA_044345815.1 Rhodoluna sp.
TTGCTCTTGGTCCCAGCCACCGTTGGCATAGTCAGTTGCCGATAACCGGAGAAATAATGGCATGGTTTCAGGGATTGCATTTCTTACTGCCTTGATGGTTTCTAAGAGCACTCGCGCACGATTTTCAAGAGAGCCACCGTACTGATCAGTTCGATTATTCGACAACGGTGACAAAAATTGGTGGATCAAATAGCCGTGAGCACCGTGAATTTCAACTGCATCGAAACCCGCAGCAACAGATCTTTTCGCAGCTGCTGCAAATGCCTGGACCAGCTTTGCAATTTCATCAACTGATAGAGCCCTGGGGGCTGCGTAGTCTCCGAAAGCAACATCGGTAGAAGAAACGCTCTGCCAACCACCTTCGCTGATGGGAACTGAACCAACTCCACTTGATTCTCGGTGCACGGAAGCTTTGCGTCCTGCGTGAGCAAGTTGCATCGCAACCTTAGAACCGTGGGTGTGACAGATATCTACAATTTTTGCCCAAGCAGCTTCCTGCTCATCGTTCCAAATACCGGTGCACCATGGAGTGATTCGTCCTTCTGGAACAACTCCAGATGCTTCAACGACGATCAGTCCCGCTCCACCAACTGCTCTAGAGCCAAGATGGATTTCCTGCCACTTCCCAGGCATACCGTCTTTGTTCTCGGCCGAGTACATGCACATCGGAGAAATCCAAATGCGGTTTTTGACCTCAAGCCCGCGCAGCTTTATGGGTTCAAACAGTTTAGGCATCTGCCGTCCTTCTATTGATAACTAAAGCACCGGTGTACTGATGAGCCTGCGGCTCCTTGGAAGCGGAACCGGGGGCAACAAGACCTATCTTAGGTAGCCAAAGCGCCTGAAGCTCAGGCTCTTACTTGGCAGAAAGCAGGCGCTTTAGCAGCTTGCCGACTTTATCGGCTTCAATCAGGAACCCGTCGTGGCCGTAGTCGGATTTGATTACAAACAGCTTGTTGCCAAAGAGTTTCTTTGGACCGTTTTGCGCAATAACTTCCTGGCTTGGAACCGGGAAGAGTCGATCACTATCAATTCCAACTAGCAGCATCTCAGCCTTGATTTTTGAAATCGCCTTCTTGATAGATCCGCGCCCACGAGCAACATCATGGGAGTTCATAGCCTCAACAAGTGTGAGGTAACTGTTTGCGTCAAAGCGGCGGGTGAATTTGTTGCCGTGAAAATCTAGGTAACTCTCGACCGCGAAACGACCTCCGTCACCAAACGGATTAACTTTTGATTGCCAGGCTCTTTCGAACCTAACGTTTAGTTCCTCCGGAGAGCGGTAGTTCAATAGCGCCATACGTCTAGCCAATGCAAGACCGCGATAAGGACCTTTTCCTGCAGCCGCGTCGTAGTAGTCACCTTCGTTAAAGGCCGGGTCGGCTTTGATTGCTTCTAGCTGAACAGAGTTCAAAGCAATCTGGTCGGCGTTAGAAAATGCTGGAGCAGCTAAAACTGCAATTTTTTCCATGGCGTCTGGGTACTCGATTGCCCATTCCAAAACCTGCATGCCACCCATTGATCCGCCGATGATGGCCTTCCATTTTTTGATCCCCAACTGCTTTGATAGCTCAACTTGTGCGCTGACTTGATCGCGAATGGTTATGTATGGAAAACGTGCTCCATACTCCTTACCTTTTTTATCCAAAGAGGTAGGCCCAGTTGATCCCTGGCAACCGCCGAGCATATTCGGTGCGACAACAAAAAACTTGTTGGTATCGATTGCTAGACCCGGACCGATAACTCCGTTCCACCATCCAGCTGTTGGATGTGCCCTGGTTGCTGAACCAAAGGCATGAGAGTCACCTGTGAGAGCGTGAAGTACCAAAAGGGCATTTGAGCCATCGGGCTTTAGCTCACCCCAGGTTTCGTAGGCAATCTTGACGTCGTCGAGCTTCTTGCTACTTTCAAGCTTTAGATCGAATGAAGTTGTGAACTTTCTATCTCCCGCAGGATCACCATCGCGCCAAGCGCCCGAGGCTGGGGGTTTGCCGATGAGCTTTCTGGCCATCTCGTCTGTGATGAATTCGGACGGGATGCTGTCGCCAGATACTTGAAATTCCATGATTGAAAAAAGCCTATCTAGCTAAGAGCATCGATAGCTAGGCAAGCTAGCAAAGCGGCACCATCGCCCAACACGGAATCATCAAACACGGCTTTGTTGGAGTGGTTGGTAGCAGCGGTAGTGTGATCGACTCCCGGCGGGCAGGCACCCATGAATACAAATGCGCCAGGTATCTCGTGAACTATTGAGGCGAAGTCCTCACCGCCGGCAATTGGGGTAGGGAGATTGATATATCTTCCAGGTCCAAAAACTTCACTGGTGACCTTCTCAACCGAGGCAATTGCCACAGGGTCATTGACCAACACCTTGGTTGCTCTTGTGAACTCAACGGTTGCACTCAAACCAAAACCTGAAGCGATGGATTCAACTAGCTGCTGCGTGTATTGCTTTAGCTTGGTGGCGTTTTCTTCTGAGAAGACTCGAACGGTTGCTCCGAAAGATGCGGTTTCTGGAATCACGTTAGTGGTTGCAGTATCTCCAGCCCGTACCCAACCAATGTTTACAATCACCGGGTCAAATGCGCTAAAGCGCTTTGTAACCATGGTCTGCAGTGAAGCCATGATCTCGTTAAGAACGCTTATTGGATCTTTGGATAGCCAAGGCATCGAACCGTGCCCACCACTTCCGGAAACCGTGACTAGTAGATCTCCTGCTGAAGCCATCAGTGGACCAGATTTAGAGCCCATCATTCCTGACGGGTATGAACTAAACACATGCAGACCGTAGGCACGAATTGGTTTGGTACCAGAAACCATCAGAGCTTGCTCTTCAATCATCACGTCCGCGCCGTGGTGACCTTCTTCTCCTGGTTGGAAAAAAACTATGACTTCGCCTTTAAGCTCTGATTTTCTGGAAGCCAAAATCTTGGAAGCTCCAACCCCCATTGCCATATGCAAGTCGTGCCCGCAGGCGTGCATGAAGCCATTGGTTGATGCGTACTCAAGACCGGTGTCTTCGACAACCGCT
>JBIJAI010000012.1:0-31061 GCA_044345815.1 Rhodoluna sp.
GGGTCTTGGTTCCGGAGAGCTTGAGTACCTGTCCTACCCGAATTAGAGATTTCGGCCCAAGGTTATTGATTTGTGCAATTGAAGTTACGGAAAGCCCAAATCGTTTAGCTATCTGAGTGACCGTATCTCCAGATTTGACCCGGTAGGTGGTGGGTCTGGTGGCCGGAGCAACCGTTGGAATCGCTGCCGTGACTTCTTGGGTGGGAGCTGGAGCTACCTGGGCAGCGGCATCTGAAGTTTTTTGCACCTCTGAAGTTTCAGTAGCAGTTGTCGGCAGATCAGCAAAAACCGGAGAGGCGGCTGCCAAAGGTACGGATAGGAGGGCCAACTTCTTCGGCAGGCGTGACTTATCGTTTCGGTCCATGGGCACATTCAAGCTTCACACAGGCCAATCAGTTATTCCCTGAACCCCGCGGGTGTGGCAGGCTTAGAGGGTGAATGATTCCACCGATAGCGTCACCAACTGGCTAAGCATTCTCGAGGCCGCCGAAGCCCTCGGGATACCAAAAGGCAAGGTCAATCGCCTGCTGGAGGAATACAGCCTGGTGGCCGTGAAAAAAGACGGTCAACTGATGATTCCGGCTGAACTGATTGTCGATGGCGAACCACTTCCGCCGCTTCGGGGAACCATTATCTTGCTGCTTGATTCTGGATACAGCATCGAAGAATCGGTCCAGTGGCTCTACACCCATTCAGATGTTCTGGGTCAGACCCCACTGCAGTCTTTGCTTGAGGGTAAGAAGGCGCCGGTAAGGCGCCTAGCCCAGATGATAGATCTATAAAGAAACTCAAGCCTGGCGGTTGATTACCTTTTCGGCCATTGACTTTAGGTGCGCCATAGCCTGAGGCTCCAGAGTGATTCGATTCAGGGCCGCCATTGCCTGATCAGCCAGCTCAGTGATGGTTCGCTCTACTTTTTCCAGTGCTCCCGAGCCAATTATTGTCTGCTGCAAGAATCCAACTTGTTCGTTGGTTAGTTCGCGTGAGGACAGCATTTCATCAAAGAGCTTCCCAACAGAATTTGAAAGCGAGGCGCGGGTATAGCCAACTAGAACAGTGCGCTTGCCTTCCCGTAGGTCATCGCCTGCTGGCTTTCCAGTAATTGCCGGGTCACCGAAGACACCAAGAACGTCATCTCTTAGCTGGAAGGCCATTCCTAGCGGAACGCCAAACTCTGAAACTTGGCGCAGTTGGTCTGGGTTGGCGCCGGCGAAGGCTGCTCCGATAAGCAGGGGAGCCTCGATCGAGTACTTAGCGCTCTTGTACAAAATCACGTTGTTGGCTCGACCCACGGCATCTTCAACGGGTCTAGTAATTGCAGCATTTTCCTCGACGATGTCGAGGTATTGACCAGCCATTACCTCCACGCGCATTCTTGAAAACTCATCTCTGCAAGCTGCTGATACTTCTGAGTTTGGAGCATTCAGCAGAGCGGTACCGAAGATCTCACTGCTCCAACCGAGCATCAAATCACCAACTAGCACCGAACCCGCAACACCGAAGCGCTCATCTGAACCCGCCCAACCAGAAGATGAGTGAAGGGTCTCAAATCTCTTGTGAACGGCAGGCTTGCCTCGTCGGGTATCAGACTGGTCAAGAAGATCATCGTGAACTAGGGCTGCGGCATGAAACATCTCGAGCGAGGCGGCGATGCCCACCATAGCCTCAGCTGATAAAGCTTTCTGGGCAGAAGACTGAGAAGGGGAAACCGGAAGGTGGCCAACCCAAGACCAGTAGCAAAACAGTGCACGAAAGCGCTTTCCACCCTCCAGTAAGGACTGGGTGTAATCAACCAGTGGAGCAAGGTCATCAGAAATGGCAGATAAATCCCGGCGCTGGGTGGAACAAAACTCATCCAGATGCTCTTGGACAAGTTTGAGTAGGGTTTCGGATTCGTTCACAGCAATAGCCTAACTAGCGATATCGCAATAGACTGAATAGAACAAGGCGTGCTAGCTCAAGTACTTGGAGGAGATCATGGGTCTATCGGAGCGTGAACAAAAGCTTCTTGAGGAGCTTGAGCGCGGACTCATGGAAGGCGACAGCGGTTTTGCCGCTAAGGCTGAAAGAGTAGGCAACCCTGCCGGACGAATGATTGCAGGAGCCCTAGTAGCCATTATTGGCCTTGGTGTTCTGGTAACCGGAGTGTTTATCCAGTTTGCGGCCGTTGGAGTCGTGGGCTTTTTGGTTATGCTTGGCGGCCTAGTGCTTGCGACCTCGAATCTTCAGCTTCCCGATCTGCCAACAGGGTTTTCCAAGCCTGGATCTGGACAGTCTGGACCTGGCAGGAACTTCTTCGAAGACCGTTGGGACAAGCGCCAGGGCGGCCAGTAGCCCCTAAAAACCTCGAAAAAGACCCCCTTTCGGGGGTCTTTTTGCGTTACAAATCCAACACGCCCAGTGGAGGAAATTTTGCTTAAATTTGCTCAAAGTGGGTAAAAGTGGTGTATAGTGGAGGAAATCGGCGCAGCCGCCAATTTCTCGGGGAAGGGGAATCAGATGCTGTTAGGCACTCATGCCCCCAAGCTGGACGAGAAGGGCCGCGTTATTCTTCCGGCCAAGTTCCGCGAAGAACTATCGGCCGGAGTGGTCCTAACCCGCGGCCAGGACCGTTGTTTGTATGTTTTTTCCACCAAGGAGTTCGAATCGGTCAACGAGACCATTCGCCAGGCTCCTATCACCAGCAAGCAAGCTCGTGACTACCTAAGAATCTTCCTTTCCGGCGCATCCGATGAAATCCCTGACAAGCAGGGTCGCGTCACCATTCCACCGACTCTTCGTAGCTACGCAGGTTTAGGTAAAGAGCTTGTAGTAATTGGTGTTGGCTCAAGAGCCGAAATTTGGGATTCTGCTGCCTGGAGTGAATACCTGGCTAAGCAAGAAAACGGCTTCTCGGAGATTTCCGAGGAGGTGGTTCCAGGTCTTTTCTAACCTCGGCTCCCTGATCGAGCTTTGACACTCTTCCCCGATGTCAAAAAGATCAGGAAGCCGGGGGACCTGTACACCGATGAACACAGTAAACCTCGACTCAATCCACGAACCAGTAATGCTAGATCGAACTCTAGAGCTTCTGGGACCTGCACTATCCGGCACTTCAGCCGTCCTGGTTGATTGCACCCTTGGCCTTGGTGGACACTCCGAGGCTTTTCTCAAGGCTTTTGAAAACCTCACAATCATCGGCATTGACCGTGACCAAAGCGCACTCGCTCTTGCCGCTAAGCGCCTTGCGCCTTTTGGTGAGCGAGTGAAGTTTTTTCACGGAACCTACGACCAAATCGCCGAAGCTATCAAGGTCAACGGCTACACAGAAGTTGCGGCGATCTTGATGGATCTTGGCGTTAGTTCAATGCAGATTGACAACGCAGACCGTGGCTTTGCCTACAGCTTCGATGCTCCGCTGGATATGCGAATGGATACTGAATCCGGCATCACAGCTGCTGAGTTGATTGCAACAGCATCCGAAGCCGAACTCACCAGAATCTTCCGCGAGTATGGCGAAGAGCGTTTCGCAGCCAAGATCGCCGGTGAATTAGCAGCACTCAGGGCGAAAAACCCAATCACTTCTTCCAAGCAGCTGGCCTCAATAATCAGCTCTGTCGTGCCGTTTATCCCAGGTAAATCCTCGGGACACCCAGCCAAGCGAGTGTTTCAGGCGCTGCGTATTGCAGTTAACGAAGAGCTTGAGATTTTGGAAAACGCTGTTCCGGCGGCTATCGATGCTCTGGCTGTTGGCGGACGCCTTCTAGTTCTTAGCTATCAGTCACTTGAGGACCGGATTGTAAAGCAGGCCATCGTGCAGGCCTCAACTTCGTCTGCCCCGGTTGAGCTTCCATTCGAACTTCCAGAGCACGCTCCGGTTCTAAAGCTTGTGGTCAAAGGAGCCGAAAAGGCCAGCCTCGAGGAAATCGCCAGTAACCCAAGGTCGGCTTCGGTCCGCCTAAGAGCTGCTGAAAAGACAAGGAAAGTGGCATGAAGACACTAAATCGGACTCGGGCACGCGGCCCAGTGGTGATGATTATCGTGATGGGCTTTTTGGCCATCTCGCTACTGCATCTTCTGCTAACAATCATGACCTCTCAGTCCGTTTATGAGCTTTCAGACCTAAAGCGCGAAAAGCGTGAACTAGATACCACCTCACAGATCATTGCTGAAGAAGTGGCCTCACTTTCTTCTCAGCAGAACCTTTTGAACACCGCAGCAAAACTGGGAATGGTTGCAAACTCAAACCCAGTTTTTCTAAAACTTGAAGACCAGAGCGTTCTAGGTAAGCCAAAGCCAGCGCTTGGTACAGCCAGTCAATCCCGCAATCTAGTAGCCAACTCGGCGATGATAGATACCAAGCCAGCTAAGCAGCAAGCAGCGCCGGCAAGCCAGGCGCAACCGCAGCCGCTACCTCAGGTAGCTAGCGTGAGTGCCATCCCAGCTTCGCCAACAAGGTAGTCCCCGAAAGGTCTTTCAACATGAATCACGCGGGGCCAGTTAGCGCAAGACGACTCAGGCTACTGGTCACACTCTCGGTGATTTTGGTTTTTGTTTTTCTAATTCGCTTGATTGACTTTCAAATTGTTCGCGCGGAGTCAATCAACGCCGAGTCCTACGAAAAGCGTGCTGTTGCAAGAACTGTCCCCGCTGTTCGAGGTGACATCTTGGACGCGAACGGAAACATACTTGCCACAACCGTCTACCGTTATGACATAAATGCCGCCCCAGCGATTGTTAGGCCGGTAGAGCGCAAGATTGATGGAATTGACCAGGTGGTCAGCGTCGAGTCGGTTGCCGCTGAGCTTGCGAGGATTCTGGAAGTAGATGTTGCTGAACTACTGCCAAAGCTGATTGGAACTTCTCACTACGTCAATCTAAAAAAGCGCGTTGACGCTGAAACTCACAGGCAAATAACCGAACTGGAGATTCCTTGGATATTTGCCGACCCTCACCACGACCGCTTGTATCCAAACGGTGCCGTGGCTGGAAACTTGACTGGATTTGTGGGCACCGACGGTGAGGCGTTGGCGGGAATTGAAAGACAGTTCAATGCCTGCCTTGCCGGTGTCGATGGCAAAGAAACCTTTGAAAAGGGTGTCGATGGAATCAAGATTCCATCGAGCACCGTGGTGCTTCAGGAAGCTAAGCCTGGGCGAAACGTTATCTTGACCATTGATTCTGATTTGCAGTATCAAGCTCAGCAAGTTTTGGCTTCTGAAGTCAGAAGGCTAAATGCGGACTGGGCAACGGCAGTAGTAATCGAAGTAGAGACCGGACGAATCGTTTTGGCAGCTGAGGCTCCAAGCGTTGATCCAAACGATCCAGGAAAATCTCCCGAATCCGAGCGCGGAGCAAGAGCATTTCAGTTTGCGTTTGAGCCTGGTTCGACCATGAAGGCAATCACAGCAGCAACAGCGATTGACACAGGTTACGCAACAGTAAATACTCAAGTCAGAGCTGCGGATTCCATGCGAGTTTTTGATCATGTAATCAACGACAGCTACTCACACCCACCAACGAATTGGACAGTCACTGGCGTGCTTCGCTTTTCCTCAAACGTTGGAACAATCAAGTTTGCCGAAAAGGTGCCAGCCAAGACCAGATACGAATACATGGAAGCCTTTGGATTTGGCAAGCCAACTGCAGTTGGGTTCGAAGGTGAAACTCGGGGAGTGCTAAATCATTACTCCGAATGGGATGGTGTGACCAACTACACCACGATGTTCGGTCAAGCACTCTCAGTTTCGCCAGTGCAGATGGCTTCCGCTTATCAGGCACTAGCTAACGAAGGCGTAAGACTTAATCCGGTTTTGGTTGCTGGGTGCCAGGACGCCGATGGAAATCTAACGGCTATTCCAAAATCCGATCCGACTCAGGTGGTATCGCCAAGCACCGCTAACGATGTTATGTACATGCTCGAAAAAATCGTTGAGCAAGGTGGCATCGGCCAGGCAACGGCAGTTGCTGGTTACCGCTCAGCCGGCAAAACAGGAACTGCTGAGATAAAAGAAGGTAGTGGCTATGGCCAGTACTACGCAGCGTCTTTCTATGGAATGGCTCCGGTAGATAACCCCAAGTACGCGATGGGGGTAATGATCTACAAACCAAAGAAGGTTTGGACAAACTCAATGGCCGCTGCTGCCGGGTACCAAAAGATTCTTTCCCAGGTTCTACTAGCCAATCGTGTTCCTCCATCCACTGGCAAATCTCCGGATCTACCGACTGAATGGAAATAGATGGTCGAGCAATCCATCCCTCCAATTCTTCGACCAGATAATCCCAATCAGGTCTCGCTTAGTGCACTTGCCAACGAACTAGAGGTCGCCTTTGCCGCTGGCACAGAAGATGTGATCCTTACTGGTGTCTCAATGAACACCTCAGACATACGTAAGGGCGATATCTTTTTTGCGATGCCCGGCTTCAAAACTCACGGAGCTAACTTTGCATCTCAGGCAATTGCCGAAGGAGCGGTAGCTATTGCTACCGATACCGAAGGACTAGGTATTTTGGGTTCTGTTGCTGCGCCAGTGATTACTGTAGAGAATCCTCGACTACGCCTTGGAGAAGCAGCCAGGTTTGTTTATGGCAATTCACTGGATGAAATGCCCTTGATGTATGGGGTCACCGGCACCAACGGCAAGACCTCAACAGTGCACTTTTTGTCTGCCATCTTTAGGCAGATTGGAGCTGTTCCGGGGATGAGTTCGAGTGTGGAGCGTCACATCGCCGACGACATCATCATCTCAAGACTTACCTCGCCTGAGGCTCCTGAGTCCCATGCATTGATCGCTCGAATGCGAGAGCACAACGTCACCGATGTCGGCTGGGAAGTATCAGCTCAAGCGCTAAGACAGCACCGAGTTGACGGTATCTACTTTGACATAGTCGCTTTCACAAACCTCAGTCATGATCATTTTGACGAGTTCGACAGCTATGAACAGTATCTTGCCTCCAAGATGCCACTGTTTCACAAATCTCGTGCAGGTCGGGGAGTCGTCTGTTTAGACACCGAGTACGGCCAGACCTTTTTGGAAGCCAGTGAGGTTCCGTGTGTGACCATAACGCTCCGAGAGGATATTCATTCGGACTGGAAAGTAAAAGTTACTAATGAGGGCGTAGGGCTTACAGCATTTGATTTGCTTGGACCTCACGGGGAGAAGATTTCAACCTCGGTTCCAATTATTGGCGATTACATGGCTTCTAACGCCGGTGTAGCAATTCTTATGGCGATTCAAGCCGGTCACGACTGGAAGAAACTCGCAGTTGATCTAAAAGATGGAATCAATGCGCCGATAGCCGGTCGCGGTGACAACGTGGCTCCCGCTGGTGCACCAAGTGTTTATGTAGATTTTGGTCACACACCAGATTCAATCGAAATGACGATCAAAGCTGCTCGTAAGGTAACCTCGGGCAAATTAGTGGTGGTGGTTGGTCTCGACGGAGATCGCGACAAGATTAAGCGCCCAATGATTGGTGCGATTTGTGCTCGACTAAGCGATGCGATGATTGTCACCGATCATAATCCTAGATTTGAAGATCCAGCAATCATCCGACAAATGATCTACGACGGCGCAATTGCCGAGCGTCCAGATCATGACATCAGAAATCTCGAAGGACCCGAACGAGCAATCCGAATTGCGGTGTCAATGGTCACCACGGGCGACACCATTATCTGGTTCGGACCAGGACATCAGGAACACCGCGACATCATGGGAGTACGGACCAAGTATTCAGGTCGCGCTCAAGCCAAAGCTGCATTAGCCGAAGCTGGTTGGAAATGATTAGCGTAAGTGCAGATCAGTTGGCATCTATTTTGGGCGCTCAGCTAGTAGGAGACGGTGGCGTAAGCGTGACTGGAAGCGTGGAAACTGATTCACGTTTAGTTTCCGCTGGAAGTATCTTTTTCGCCAAACCCGGAGAACAAGCCGACGGACATGATTTTGTTGAAGATGCTAAATCACGCGGCGCGGTAGTTGCTGTTGTTGAGCACGCGGTGGATGTTGACATTGTTCAGCTGGTTGTTGCAAACACCGTTGATGCTCTTGGTGCTTTAGCCGCCTGGCTTATTGGTGAGCTTAAATCCAACGGCAAGCTAAAGGTTGTTGGCATCACTGGTTCAAACGGTAAGACCACAACAAAGAACATGCTTCGAGCCATTTTGTCTCAGGTGGGAAACACGATCGCGCCGATAGAGTCTTTCAACAACAAGGTAGGCGCTCCAATCTCAATTCTGAGAGCTGACCTAACTACCGATTTTCTGGTGGTGGAAATGGGAGCGGAAGGCCTTGGAAGCATCGCATACCTGGCAAAAATGGCAAAGCCTGATATTGCTGTGATCTTGAAAGTTGGTATGGCTCACGCTGGCGAATTCGGTGGCATCGAAACAACAGCCAGAATTAAGGGCGAACTAGCCGAAGCTGTCGGAGAAGGCTCGGCGCTTGTGTTGAATGCCGATGATGGCATGGTTGCGGCGATGAAAGATCGAACTAAAGCTACCGTCCACTGGTTTGGAACATCCTCGGACGCACAGTATTGGGCATCGGATATTTCTTTGTCTAAGAGCGGGACATCATTTGTGTTGCACTGGCCAGACGGCGAGAAATCGAATGTTCAGCTTTCTATTTTGGGCGAGCATCACATCATGAATGCACTTGCAGCTGCGACGGTCTCGAGTCTGCTTGGAGCCAGTAAGTCTCAAATTGTCGGTGCACTTGAAGCCATGGAGCTTGCAGAGCGCTGGAGGATGCAGCGATTTGTTCGCGCAGATGGTGTGACCATAATCAATGATTCCTATAACGCGAGCCCTGATTCGATGAAGGCAGCCCTTCAGACACTGGCCCAGCTAGGGCGTATGGGCTCAAGGACGATCGCGGTGCTAGGGGAGATGGCCGAGCTTGGAGAATACTCCCGGCACGAGCATGACTCAATCGGCCGACTGGTAGTTCGGCTCAATATCGATCAACTTGTTGTTGTAGGTGATGGGGCGAAGTTGATTCACATGGGAGCATCCCAGGAAGGGTCCTGGGATGGCGAATCGCAGTTTTTCCCCTCAATTGCCGAGGCTTTGGAGTACCTGCGTGGGATACTCGCTGATGGCGATACCGTCCTGGTGAAATCATCCAAGTCGGCTAATTTGCGGTTTTTGGGAGACGATCTTATGGAGGTGTCGAAGTGAGAGCGTTGCTGCTAGCTGGAGCCGCTTCGATGGCCTTCACCTTGTTTCTGACGCCAATCTTTATTTGGTTGTTTAGGAAATGGAACTGGGGACAGTTCATCAGAGACGATGGACCCGAATCTCACCACACCAAACGCGGAACCCCGACCATGGGTGGGCTAGTCATAATCTTGGCGAGCGTCACCGGCTACTTTGCTGGAAAACTTTTCAACGGCGAAACACCATCGATTTCGGCACTACTAGTAATTCTTGCAATGGTTGGACTTGGACTTGTTGGCTTTATTGATGATTTCATCAAGACCCAGAAGCAGCGCTCACTAGGACTTGGCGGTTGGGCCAAGATTGCAGGGCAGGCAATAGTTGCTTTGGTTTTCGCAGCATTTGCATTCGGCTCACCTAATGCTCAGGGGGTCACTCCCGCCTCGACGAAGATTTCGGTTGTGCGTGACACCGGATTTGATTTGATGATGTTTGGAACGGTTGTCGGATCAGTTCTTGTTGTGCTTTGGATTTTCCTACTGATTTCTGCGACCTCCAACGGCGTGAACATTGCTGACGGATTAGACGGCCTTGCAATCGGTGCCAGCATCATGGCAATCGGTGCCTACGCAGTTATTGGTTTTTGGCAGTTCAACCAGCTTTGTGGAACTGCTGTCGAGAACTTGTCTCGTTGTTATGAAGTCCGTGACCCACTCGATCTTGCCGTTATCGCTGCCGCAATTACCGGAGCCGGAATCGGTTTCCTATGGTGGAACACTTCACCAGCTCAAATCATCATGGGAGATACTGGAGCCATGGGACTTGGTGGAGCCCTAGCTGCTCTAGCAATTTTGTCCAGAACTGAAATATTGCTGGTGCTTATCGGTGGCCTGTTTGTTATCGTCACCGGTTCGGTTATCCTGCAACGGGCCTACTTCAAGATCACCAAGGGTAAACGCATCTTCCTAATGTCTCCTTTGCATCATCACTTTGAGCTGAAGGGCTGGGCTGAAATCACGGTTGTTGTGAGATTCTGGATCATTGCAGGCCTTTCGGTGCTAGCTGGAATTGGCCTGTTCTATCTCGAGTGGATCTATGGCTAACCAGACAAGTGACCTCCAGCAACTAACGAGTTGGAGCTCTAACTGGTCAGGCATCAAAGTGGCCGTTTTGGGCTTGGGTAAAACCGGCTTTTCTGTTGCTGACACACTAAATGAACTTGGATCCGAGCTACTTGTTGTCGCAGAAACCGCAGACTCCGAAGTATTGGACATCCTTGAAGTTTTGGGTGTCGAATCGGTAATTGATTCAAATCCAGGGGTTTTGCAGAAAACCATTGATGTCTTTCAACCAGACCTTCTAATTGTTTCTCCTGGTGCAACCCCATCTAGCCCATTAGTTTCAAATGCCGTGAGCTCCGGAATACCAATCTGGACCGACATTGATCTTGCTTGGCGACTTAGGGATAAATTCGTGCCCAATCAGGAATGGATCTGCATCACTGGAACCAACGGTAAGACCACCACAACTGAACTGACCGAAGCGATGTTTTTAGCCGCAGACGTCAGAGCGGTTGCGTGCGGCAACATCGGCAAGCCAATTCTTGATTGCATCAGAGACCCAGCCGCCTTCGAAGTGTTGATAGTTGAACTATCGTCGTTTCAGCTTCACTACCTTGATCGGATTGAACCGTTTAGCTCAGTTGTGCTCAATGTTGCTAACGACCACTTGGATTGGCACGGAGGATTTGCCAACTATCGACTCGCAAAAGGTCGCATGTATGAAAACACTAAAGTCGCTTGTGTCTACAATTTGGAAGATGCGACAACCGAAGCTTTGGTAGAAGCTGCCGATGTTAGCGAAGGCGCCCGTGCAATCGGCTTTGGCCTGGGCACTCCTGCGCGAAGCAATCTCGGCTACGTCGAAGATCTTTTGGTCGACCGAGCATTTTTGGAAGAGCGTGCCGATAAGGCACTTGAGATTGCAAGTTTTGAAGATTTAGAAAACTTTGGCGTTCTAACCCCGCACCTTCTAAGCAACATCGCGGCGGCCACAGCTCTTGCAAGAAGCTACGGTGTTCCGCCGGCTGCTTGCCGAAAGGCGCTTCGCGAGTTTAGGATTTCCCCGCATCGCATCCAGTTGGTGGCTGAAGTTGACGGAGTCAGATACATCAACGACTCAAAAGCTACTAACGCCCATGCTGCCGCTGCCTCGTTGACCTCGTTTGAGTCTGTGGTCTGGATTCTTGGGGGGTTGCTTAAGGGTGTTGATATCTCCGAGTTGATTGGCCAATTTGCACCTCGACTGCGTGGTGCGGTAGTAATCGGCCTAGACCGTGTTGAGATTGTTGAAGCATTTAGAAATCTGGCACCGAACGTGCCGTTGGTAGAGATTTCGGAAGGGAGTTCGGTTATGACCAATGCGGTCGAAGCGGCTTCCTCTCTAGCATCTGAAGGCGATGTTGTATTGCTCGCGCCAGCGGCCGCGTCGATGGATCAATTCCTGAACTACCAACAGCGCGGCGATGAGTTCATTGAAGCAGTTCAAAACTTATCGGGGGGAGTCCAATGACTCGACTCCAATCTGGCCCCAAAGCGCCCAGAAAAGTAAAGAAAGTTCGAAGCAATCCTCTGGTTAGCGCAAAGACCTGGCTGCAGGATAACTTCCAGGCCGAGTCGATCTATTTCTACCGCTTAGCAGGCCTGACTGGCTTCCTAGTGGTCTTTGGCCTAGTGATGGTTCTGTCCTCGTCATCCATTGATTCTTTGGTTGCTAACCGTGATGCTTACTATATTTTCTCTAGGCAGTTCCTATACGCGCTAATTGGTTTGACTCTGATGCTGATTATTGCCAGCATGCCGCTGAACTTTATAAGAAACCGCGTTGGCCTGGTTTTGATGATTGGCTTTGGACTGCAACTTGCCGTGCCCTTTATTGGTATTTCAGTGAATGGAAACACTAACTGGCTTTCAATTGCTGGATTTACTCTTCAGCCATCCGAGTTTTTGAAACTTGCATTGATTATGTACATGGGATGGTTTATCTCTAACCGTGAACTTGAGATGGATAATCCGCAACGCGTGCTTTACCCATTGCTGGCTGTAGGAGGCGCAGCAGTACTGCTTGTGATGCTTGGGCGCGACCTGGGTACCGCTGTTATCTTTTCATTCATTATTTTCGGCACGTTATTGATGGCGGGTGCTCCTGGAAAAATTCTTGGAAGAGTAGCTCTTATCGCCATAGCGTTAGCTGCGGTGGTGACTGTATCCAGTACATCTCGAATGGCAAGAATCACAGCTTGGCTAAACCCAGGTTCGGCCTCATCTGATGCATTCAACTGGCAGTTCGAGCACGGCACTTGGGCCCTTGCTGCCGGCGGAATATTTGGAGTAGGGCTAGGTAACTCCAAGATGAAGTGGTCTTGGATTCCAGAAGTCGAAAACGACTTTATCTTTGCGGTTATTGGTGAAGAGCTGGGTCTAGTTGGGGCCATGGTTGTGATCGGATTGTTTGCGCTCCTGATTGCCTCCTTGGTCCGAGTGATGCTTCGATCACAGACTACTTTTGCTCGCATCACAACCCTTGGTGTGATCATTTGGATCTTGAGCCAGTCTGCTGTGAACATTGCCGTTGTTCTTGGTGTGTTGCCAGTGCTTGGTGTGCCTCTCCCGCTGATTTCTGCTGGTGGATCTTCGTTGATTGCGACCCTTGCCGGAATCGGATTGGTATTGGCCTTTGAAAAGGACAATCACAGACAACCGGTCAGGGGAGTTAGGCGTTGACCAACTATCTATTGGCTGGCGGTGGAACCGCTGGTCATGTCAATCCGCTGCTAACGGTTGCGGCTGCTTTGATTCAGCGTTCGCCAAACAACAAAGTAGTCGCTCTCGGAACCAAAGAAGGCCTTGAATCAAGACTGGTTCCTGCAGCAGGTATCGAACTCTTGATTATTCAGAAGTTGCCGTTTCCGAGAAGACCGGGTATCTGGGCGTTAGTTTTTCCATTTAAGTTTTTTTCGGCTGTATCGACAATTCGGAAATACATCCGAGAGCACTCGATAAACATCGTGGTTGGTTTTGGCGGTTATGTCAGTGCACCTGCATATGTCGCAGCCAGGCGAGAGAAGGTTCCGCTAGTTATTCATGAGGCCAACGCCTTGCCCGGTATCGCCAACAAAGTCGGAAACCGATTTGCTAGTGCAGCAGGTAAAACTTTTCGCTCGGCGAACATGGCTCACACCGAGTTTGTGGGAATGCCACTAAGACCATCGATTGTTGCTCTGGCAACCAAGAAGGATGCAGCTTCTGCAAGAAAACATTTTGGCCTAAGGCCTGATCAATTCACCCTTCTTGTCACTGGCGGATCGTTAGGTGCTCGAAGCATAAATCAGACGATTGAGGCATCCAGGGCGCTTTTGGCAGCTGCGGGAATCCAGGTGCTACACATTGTCGGCGGTTCAAGTGAACTAGACGAAGTATCTGAAGCTCAGTACGCCCGAGTGCGATACTTGGACCAAATGGACCTTGCGTTAGCAGCAAGTGACTTTGCGGTTTCCAGGGCAGGAGCCGCTACGGTTTCAGAGTTTTCAGCTATCGGGCTGCCTGCTTTATACATTCCATACCCGGTTGGCAATGGGGAGCAAAAGTTCAATCTTCAGGACGTTCTAGCAGCAGGAGGTGCCGTCACAATTTCCGATTCTGAGTTCACTCCTGAGTACGTTAGATCAACTCTTATTCCTATGCTTTCTGACAGCAAAACCCTTGCTGAAATGTCTGAATCAGCGAAGCAAGCTGGTGTACTCGATGGCACGGAGCGCTTCATTGGCCTAATTGACGAGGTGCTTGCCCGAAGATGATCAAACCAGATTTCACACAGGCTGTTCCAGAAGATCTGGGTGTGGTGCACTTTATTGGTATCGGTGGTTCCGGAATGAGTGGAATCGCAAGATTGCTAATAGGAATGGGCCATCAAGTAACTGGAAGCGATCTACGCGACACTTCAAACGTTGCGGCTTTGCGTGAGCTAGGGGCGAAGATTTCAATCGGTCACGATGAGTCTCACCTTGGAAATCCAGATACCGTTGTTGTCACTAGTGCTCTTTGGCCAACCAACCCTGAGTATTTGCTTGCTAAGCAAAGAGGTATCCCAGTTATTCACCGCTCTCAAGCGCTAGCGCATTTAGCATCAAGTAAGCGGCTGATAGCGGTAGCTGGTGCGCACGGGAAGACCACATCCACTGGCATGGTGATTACTGCTCTTATGGCCATGGGTGCAGACCCAAGCTTCGTAAACGGTGGAGTGATCAATTCTGTCGGTCACAGTAGCTCTTCCGGAAAGGGGGAACTTTTTGTCATCGAAGCGGACGAATCAGATGGTTCGTTTCTTCATTACGACACCGCAATCAGCTTGATAACAAACGTGGATCCTGATCATCTGGATCACTACGGAAGCATTGAAGCGTTCCATCGTGTGTTTGCGGATTTTGCAAATAAGTCCAAGGAGTTTGTTGTAATCAGCTCTGATGATCACGGGGCTAAAGAAGTTGCCAAGCTCGTGACTCGTCCTATGATCAGCTTTGGTGAAGCAACCGATGCAACAGTTCGCGTGCAGAACATCAAGCCAGAGGCCAAGGTTTCTTTCGAGCTTGTCTACAAGGATCAAATTGTTAGCGCGAAATTGCTATTAGCCGGAAGGCACAACGCACTAAACGCAGCTGGAGCGGTGGCAACCCTGGTTGGCCTGGGATTTGATTTTGAGAAATCTCTTGAAGAAGTGGCAAAGTTTGCAGGAACTGAACGCAGATTTGAACTTCACGGCGTTGAAGCTGGGGTCAGCGTTTATGACGACTTTGCTCACCATCCAACCGAAGTCGCTGCTGCGCTCGAAGGCGCACGAGCGGTTGTTGGTTCCGGAAAACTGATCACGGTATTCCAGCCTCACCTTTTTTCCCGCACGCGATTGTTCGCGAAGGAGTTTGCTGAGGTGCTAGCTGCCAGCGATGAAGTAGTGCTGCTTGATATTTATGCTGCGCGCGAGGATCCTGAGCCTGGAGTTACCGGAGAATTAATTCTTAATCAATTCTTTGACAAAAAGCGTATTCACTATGTTCCCAACTGGGATGACGCACCTGCTGTTGCAGCCAAGCTTGCCAGTGAAGGCGATTTCATCATGACTATGGGCTGCGGGGATGTCTATCGCATGGTGCCGCAACTTCTTGAAGCACTAAAGGATAACTAGGAAAGTGAAGCGTCCTGGTTCAAGAAAGCTTCCCGGAGAGAAGTTACAACGCCAACGCCTGAACACTTTAGCTAAGGCCCCTAGACGAATCACTAGGCGTGAACTTGATAATTCCTTGATGGGCCGGATGATTTCTTCTAGGCGAGCAAAGCGCCTAGTTGCCTCTTTGAGCGTTGGTTCAATTTCAATCCTGTTGCTACTGGTTGCAGTTGCAACTTTCTCACCAGCTTTGGCAATCAAAGAGATCTCCGTTACGGGGACAGATCGAATTCAGCCAGAGCTGATATCAAAGGCTCTACAGTCGCACATCGGAACTCCGCTACCGCTTTTGAGCGAACAAGAAGTTGCGAAATCGCTGTCTAGTTTCGCTCTCATAGAGTCATTTTCTGCAATCGCTCTTCCTCCCAATGGTCTGCAGGTGAAGATCTCGGAACGACAAGCCATCAGCATTGTGAATGTAAAGGGAGAGCGCTGGCTTTTTGACCCAGCTGGTGTTCGGGTGGCTCAGGCAAGCGGCTCAGATGCACTTCCTGAGATTCTGATTAGCGAAGACCCAAGAAACTCACAAAGGTTTAGAAATGCGATTGATGTCCTTTTGGCTCTTCCCGAAGACCTGCTAGATCAGGTGGAGTTTATCGAAGCCCGATCCAAAGACGATGTTCAGATGAGCCTTCGATCCTCCCGAGACCAGAGAATCATCTGGGGGGATAGCTCCGATTCAGTTTTGAAATCAAAAGTGCTGCAGGCTCTGATGCTCAATCACCGGAAAACCCAATCGGTCACATTTGATGTTTCATCACCAAATGCGCCTGTTGTCCGATTCGACAACTTTTAGACACGCCCGTACGCGTTACGCCACAAAAGCCCTATCTAGGCCTATTTTTTTGGCGCGGAGTTCAAAAAGCCGTAGAGCTTAAGCCTAAAGCTGAGCTTGAAGGTTTGTCGTTCCGCAGTGATTTAGCTAAGTCACACCGATATTTGAAGGAGCATCATGGGTCTGAACCAGAACTACCTGGCCGTTATAAAGGTCGTTGGAGTTGGTGGAGGTGGAGTCAACGCACTCAACCGCATGATTGAGTCCGGTTTGCGCGGCGTTGAGTTCGTTGCGATCAACACAGACGCTCAGGCGCTTTTGATGAGCGAAGCACACGTGAAGCTTGACATCGGTAGAGACTTGACCCGCGGTCTTGGTGCAGGAGCTGATCCAGAAATTGGAAAGCGTGCAGCAGAAGATCACGAAGAGGAAATGGAAGCAGCCCTTCGCGGCTCCGACATGGTGTTTGTAACTGCAGGTGAAGGTGGAGGAACCGGAACCGGTGCAGCACCGATTGTTGCTCGCGTGGCAAAGCGCGTTGGAGCGCTAACTGTTGGTGTAGTCACCAAGCCATTCGGTTTTGAGGGTAAGCGAAGAATGCAGCAGGCCGAGCGCGGTATCGAGGCTCTTCGCGCCGAGGTGGACACTCTGATTGTGGTTCCAAACCAGAGACTTTTAGAGATCGCTAACAAGTCCGTTTCCGTCGTCGAAGCCTTCAACACAGCTGATGACGTTCTTAGGGCCGGTGTACAGGGAATCACAGATTTGATTACCACTCCTGGTCTAATCAACTTGGACTTTGCTGACGTGAAGTCAGTGATGCAAGGAGCAGGTTCTGCACTCATGGGTATTGGAACAGCAAAGGGTGAGGACCGTGCAATTCGCGCTGCCGAGATGGCAGTTTCTTCTCCGCTGCTTGAGGCAAGTATTGACGGAGCGCACGGCGTTCTTCTTTTGGTTCAGGGTGCATCTGATCTAGGACTCCACGAGATCGACGAAGCAGCAAGACTTGTTCAAGAAGCCGTTAGCCCAGAGGCAAACATCATCTACGGAACCACAATCGATGACACCCTTGGAGACGAAGTGCGCATCACGGTTATCGCAGCTGGCTTCGACGGCGGTTTGCCAAAAGCTCGTAAGAGCCCAAGAACAGTTTTCGCAGAAGTTGAACAACCCCTTCCACCAGTTGCGCAAGTTGCAGCTCCGACCGTTGAGTCAATGTCTTTCTTTGACACTCCGGCTATCGAAGTTGCGCAAGAGCCGGTGCCGATGCCTGTTCAGAGCTTCACTATGGATTACGCCGAGAATCTTGAGATTGAAATCGATCAGTCACCATCTCTACCAAAGAGACCTCAAACTGCCGATGGCACTTTTGGTGACGACCTCGACATCCCAGAGTTCCTGCGGGGTTAATTGACCGAGCTTGGCCAGCGCTACCAAGCAATCGTTGAGAAAATAGCGACTGCAGCAGCTTCGGCCAATCGCGACCCTGATGAGATTACTCTTGTAGTGGTTTCCAAGAACCACCCTCACCAGCTGGTCCTAGACCTGATTGAGCTGGGTGCCAGGGATTTTGGTGAAAACCGGGATCAGGAAGCCAACCCGAAATCCAAGCAGATCGCACTTGAGACCAATCAGGCTTTCAATTGGCACTTTATTGGTCAACTTCAAACCAACAAGGTCAAATCAGTGCTTGAGTATGCCAGCTTTTTGCATTCCCTAGATCGAAACTCGCTTTTGGAGGAGTTAATTAAGCGCACCACTGAGCGAGCTGTCCCGCTGAAGGTCTTCGTCCAGGTGAATATGACCGAGGATCCCGAGCGCGGGGGTGTAAACCCAGGAGATTTGATGACTTTTGCGGAGCGGGTGCTTTCTAGCCTTGGGCTTGAGTTAGTTGGATTGATGGGAGTTGGGGGACTGGATGTTGCTCCGGAGCGAGAGTTTGAGAGGTTGGCGCATCTTTCAGGCCAGCTTCAACAGCTTGCTCCTAGAGCCGACAGGCTCTCCATGGGGATGTCTGGGGACTTTGAAACGGCTATTGCCTATGGCGCGACACACTTGCGAATAGGTACGGCAATAACGGGTAATCGGCCTACTTAGCCATATTCTTAGAGAAGTTAAAGCCCAGGAGGAACTAATGGCCGGAATACTACAGCGCAGCATGGAATTTCTCGGATTCGCCGAGGAGTCTAATGACCTGCCAACTCGCCAGGATTCAGTGTCTACTGCAGCGCGTCCTGCTCGCGTAATGAGCCCACGACCTCGTCGCGGTTCAAATGATGTCGCGGAGATTTTCACAATCGAGCCAAAGTCTTACGAGGAAGCTCCTATGGTTGCAGCTCACTACCGAGTCGGCATTCCGGTGATTGTAAACATGGGTGAGATGAGCGAAGTTGAGTCTCGCCGCATGCTTGATTTCATGCTTGGACTAAAAGAGGGTCTTGAAGGCCACATGCGTCGCGTAACTCCAAAGGTTTTCTTGTTGACCCCTACCCACGTTGCAGTCAACGAGGAGCAGGCAGCAGAGAGCTCCAGCGAGGTTGACGAGCTTCTAGTTCGTCCGTAGGTTCCGTAAGTGGGACTTATCGCGCTTGTCCTTTATTGGGCGCTGCAATTTTACTTTTACGCACTAATTGGTCGATTGATTCTTGACTTGTTTATGTCAGTCAACCCCGCCTTTCGACCTAAGGGCATTTTGTTGCCGGTGGCGGAGATTATCTTCACCTTGACTGATCCACCGCTGCGATTCCTTAGGCAATACATAAAGCCAGTTCGCATGGGGGCCATTTCCTTAGATTTTGCCTGGACCGTATTGGTACTGGGCGTAGTGTTCGCTCAAAGTCTGGTCCGCGGCCTCATATAGCGAGCAAATTCATCTTGGGTTAGGCTTTAGATAGTTCGGCCCAAGCTGGCCAATCGAAAGAGGAAGACAGTAATGCCACTAACTCCAGAAGATGTCGTCAACAAAAGGTTTCAGCCAACCAAGTTTCGCGAAGGCTATGACCAGGACGAAGTTGATGACTTTCTAGATGAAATTGTCATCGAACTTAGAAGGCTCTATCAAGAAAACGAAGATCTTCGCAGGCGCCTATTGGCGGCCGATGGTCGTATCGCAGAGCTTCAGAGAAGTGGTGCGGACCTACCTGGCCAGCTTGTTTCGGCTCCAGCCGTTCAGCCAGCTCCTGTGGCATTCCCAGAGGCAGTAGCGGACCCATCAACCCTAGATTCTTCCAACACCAACAACTTGCTTCAGCTTGCTCGCAAGCTCCACGATGAGCACGTTCGCGAAGGTATGGTCAAGCGCGATGAGCTCATCGCCGAAGGTCACGCAACAGCAGCTCGTCTAGTTCGTGAAGCAGAGGCTCAGCAGCGTTCAGACCTTAACCGCTTAGAGCAGGAAAAGGCAGTTATCGAGCACAGCATTCAGCAGCTGCGCAGCTTCGAGCGCGAATACCGTACCCGTCTAAAGTCCTACATCGAATCTCAGCTCACCGAACTTGATTCAGCAGGTGTTGCGCCTACGCAGCAGGCACCTGGATACACTCCCGGCATCAGCGGGTAGTGCAAGTAGTTGAGCAAGTCAAACGCAGCAGTTAGCCGCTGGCTGTTCATTTCTGTTGCTCTTGTTCTGATAACACTTGATCAGTTCACTAAGAATTTAGCTATCGCAACACTGAAACTTGGAGTTGATTATCCAGTTCTAGGAGAAGTTCTGTCCTGGAGATTGATCTATAACGACTCGGCTGCTTTTTCACTGGGCTTTGGACAAACCTGGATCCTGGCTGTTATCGCAACAGCTGCAATGCTTGCAACCATTTGGTACTCAATGAAGATAACTACACGATCTTGGGCCGTCATGGCTGGAATCTTCTTGGCCGGCGTCGTGGGAAATCTAATTGACAGAATGATTAGAGAACCATCTTTTGGAAACGGTCATGTAGTTGATTTCATAAAGATTCCCTTCAATTTCCCAGTGTTTAATCTCGCCGACATTTTTATTGTTTCGATGGCGATACTTACCGTAATCAGAGTCTTCCGTGGTGAAAACCTTGGTGGCGTTGTTCCACGAGTCAAATGAGTCAGGTCTTTGTAATTGATCAAACCCTGGCAGGGGAGCGTGTTGATACTGCTATAGCGCGTCTGCTGGGGATTTCGCGCTCTGCAGCAGCAGAGGTGTGTGAATTAGGCGGCGCTCGAGTAGGCAAGAAAACTCTCGGTAAAGCTGATCGGGTAAACCTAGAAGATCAACTCGAGATTGCAGACCCCAAACCACCACAAGTGCTAAAAGTCGTTGCTACTCCCGTGGATGATCTTTTGGTCATTTACCAAGATGATGATCTGGTAATCGTTGACAAGCCTGCAGGAGTCGTTGCCCACCCAACTGTTGGCTTCGCTGGTCCAACTGTTGCCGGCGCATTACTGGCGCGTGGAATTCAACTATCAACCTCCGGAGCTCAAGAGCGCCAGGGAATCGTTCAACGTCTCGATGTTGGAACCAGCGGGTTGATGATGCTCGCCAAGTCTGAACTTGCCTATTCCAGGCTCAAGCAGGCATTTCGTGATCGAACCGTAAACAAGATTTATCACGCCATCATTCAAGGTCATCCAGACCCAAGCAGAATTCAAATTTGCTGTTATGGAAGATGGCAAACCATCAGTGACTCATTACAAGGTTCTGGAATTGTTTGCAGCTGTGGCACTTTGCGAGATCAACCTAGAAACCGGAAGAACCCACCAAATTAGAGTTCACTTCTCTGCTTTCAAGCATCCGCTTTTGGGTGACACCATGTATGGGGCAGACCCCGTGCTCGCTAAGAAGCTCGGTATCGACCGTCAATGGCTACACGCCAAAGAACTTGGGTTTACCCACCCCATCACAGGTGAACCGATGCGCTTTGTCTCGGAGTATCCGAAGGACTTGGCCGAAGTGCTTGTAAAGCTTCGAGTCTAGAAACCCTTAGGCTAAAAACCCCAACAACCACCACTACTTTCTAGAGGCCCACTTGTCAGCTAAGGATTCTTTTGTGCACCTTCATGTGCACAGCGAGTATTCGATGCTCGATGGTGCTGCGAGGGTAAAGCCGCTGACTGAAGAAGCAGCCAGATTGGGCATGCCGGCAATTGCAATCACCGATCACGGCAATAGCTTCGGGTCTTACGATTTCTATCAAACAGCAAAAGCCAACGGGATAAAACCAATCATTGGTATCGAGGCCTACCTTGCCCCTGGAACTAAAAGAACTGAGCGCACCCGAGTCCAGTGGGGAAGCGGTGGAGAAGATGATGTTTCCGGTGGTGGCGCCTTCACACACCTCACCATGTTTGCTGAAACCACCGAAGGCATGTACAACCTATTCAAAATGTCTTCTAAGGCATGGCTTGATGGCTTCTATTTCAAACCACGCATGGACCGTGAACTGCTTCAGGAATACTCCAAGGGAGTAATTGCAACCACCGGTTGCGCCTCCGGTGAAGTGCAGACCCTGCTGCGGTTAGGTCAGTACGATAAGGCACTTGAAGCAGCTGCTTTCTACCGAGACATATTCGGTAAGGACAACTACTTTGTTGAAATCATGGATCACGGCATCGACATTGAACGCCGCACCATGCCGGATCTTCTCAGACTTGCCAAAGAGCTGTCTTTGCCGCTTGTAGCAACCAACGATCTGCATTACACCCACGCCTCCGACGCCGTAAGCCACGAGGCGTTGTTGTGTGTGCAATCCGGCACAAACTTGCTGGACCCGAACCGTTTCAAGTTCGACGGTCGGGAGTATTACCTAAAATCCGCAGAACAGATGCGTGAGCTATTCCGGGACTATCCAGATTCTTGTGACAACACCTTGTTGGTTGCCGAACGATGCAACGTGGAGTTTCAAAAGCGTGATTTGATGCCCAAGTTCCCACTTCCAGACGGTGAAACAGAAGCAAGCTGGTTCGCGAAAGAAGTCGACCGAGGAATGAAGCGTCGCTACGGCGAGGTAGTTCCAGAACGTCAAGCCAAGCAGGCCGAGTACGAAGTAAACGTCATTGCTCAGATGGGCTTCCCAGGATACTTTCTGGTGGTTTCAGACTTTATCGCTTGGGCAAGAGCACAGGGGATCCGCGTAGGACCAGGTCGTGGTTCGGCTGCGGGATCGATTGTTGCTTACGCGATGGGAATCACTGAATTAGACCCCATAGTTCACGGGCTTATCTTCGAGCGTTTCTTGAACCCTGAAAGAGTATCTCCACCAGATATCGATGTGGATTTCGACGATCGAAGACGAGGCGAAGTAATTCGCTACGTTAGCCAGAAGTATGGCGAGGACCGGGTTGCCCAGATTGTCACTTTCGGAACCATCAAGGCCAAGCAAGCTCTCAAGGACTCGGCGCGTGTACTTGGAATGCCATATGCGGCAGGGGAGAAGCTAACCAAGTTAATGCCGCCGATGGTTCTCGGGCGTGATGTGACTCTTGGAGAACTCGTTGAGAAGCCAAAGGACAAGGCGTCTGAGCAGAATTCTCGCTACAAAGAAGCTGCGGAGTTTCGCGAGGCGCTCGAAAGTGATTCGGATTCGGCAAAGATCTTTGAACTAGCCCGAGGACTTGAGAATCTAAAGCGGCAATGGGGTGTTCACGCAGCCGGTGTGATCATGTCGGCCGAGCCGCTGCTAGATGTAATCCCGATTATGCGTCGCGAGGATGATGGAGCGGTGATTACCCAGTTTGATCAACCGCCATGCGAAAAGCTCGGCTTGTTAAAGATGGACTTTTTGGGGCTTCGAAACCTCACCGTGCTCGATGATGCCCTTGCCAACATCAAAGCTAACCGCGGCGTAAGCGTTGTGTTGGAAGAGCTTGATTTGAATTCAGATGCCAACACTTTTGAATTGCTTTCGCGGGGAGACACCCTAGGAGTTTTCCAGCTTGATGGTGCCCAAATGCGCTCATTGCTTCGGATGCTAAAGCCGAGCGAATTCGAGCACATCTCTGCTGTGATTGCGCTTTATCGACCAGGACCAATGGGAGAAAAATCTCACACCAACTATGCATTGCGCAAGAATGGGCTGCAAAAGTCTGAGGCAATCCACCCCGAACTTGCAGACCCGCTCGCGGAAATTCTGGACCCGACCTACGGCCTAATTGTTTACCAAGAGCAGGTAATGGCGGTAGCCCAAAAAGTCGCAGGCTTTAGCCTGGCCCAGGCAGATCTTTTGCGACGGGCGATGGGTAAGAAGGACAAGAAGGAACTGGATCGTTCTTATAAAGACTTCAGCGAGGGTATGGCTGGTCAAGGCTACTCAGAACCGGCAATTGAAACACTTTGGAAGACACTGCTTCCATTCGCTGATTACGCTTTCAATAAGGCTCACAGTGCTGGCTATGGGGTCTTGAGTTATTGGACCGCTTACTTGAAGGCAAACTTTCCAGCCGAGTATATGGCGGCTCTTTTGACATCGGTGGGGGATTCAAAAGACAAGCTTGCAATCTATTTGAACGAATGTCGCCGAATGAACATTCAAGTCATGGCGCCGGATGTCAATCAGTCGATTGGCCCATTCAGCGCAGTCGGAGACACTATCCGCTTTGGGCTGGGAGCGATTAGAAACGTTGGACACAACGTCGTTGATGGCATCATTGCTGCTAGAGCAGACAAGCCATTTACTTCCTTCACTGACCTTCTGCGAAGGGCTCCGCAGCAAGTTTGTTCTAAGAGAACCATCGAATCTCTAATCAAGGCTGGTGCGTTTGACTCTCTCGGTCACACTAGACGCTCCTTAATTGAGATTCATGAAGAAGCAGTTGATTCACAGTCAGTAATTAAGAAAAATGAGTCTTCCGGTCAAGTTGATCTATTCGGTGACTTGTTCGAGGACTCAGACTCTCAGTTGGTTATTCCAAATCGTCCTGAGTGGTCAAAAGCTGAAAAACTAGCTCACGAGCGGGAAATGCTTGGGCTGTACGTATCCGATCACCCCCTTGGGGGAAGAGAGCGGCAACTTGCCCAGTTCGCCGATTTCACAATTGGGGATTTGCTAACCAGCGAAGAAATTCGAGATGGCGAGACCGTGACAATTGCGGGGTTGATTTCGAGCGTGACACATCGCGTGGCGCGATCGTCAGGAAATCCTTATGCGAATGTCACGATCGAAGATTTTGAGGGGGAGATCTCCGTGATGTTCATGGGAAAGACATACAAAGAATACTCCGAGTCTTTAGTTAATGACGAGGTGGTGGTAATCCGGGGACGCATAAATTCTCGTGATGACGGCTACGCAATTTCAGCATTTTCGATGGAGACGATTGCTCTTGGCGCGGAAGGTGCAAATCAGGGGCCGCTTAGATTACAAATTCAAGAAGCCGATGCAACCAGATCAGTGCTTGAGAACTTGGATGTCACGCTAAAGGCGCATCCTGGTAAAGAAGAAGTCCAACTGAGTTTTATTGATGAATCAAATCCTAGAAGCTTCAAGCTAGCTCCAAAGGTCAAGATAAGCGATGACCTAATTGGTGAACTGAAGGCGTTGCTTGGTTCTGGATGCCTGGCTCAAAGTGGAGTGTCAGCTGGAGCGAAGTAAGAGCGTTGGTTGTATAACAGAGCCTTGTCGTTTGTTCCAAGTTTTCCTGAAACTACCTCGGTTATGAAAACAGCGTTTTGCTCAATCGCGTGAAATTCCCTAACTTTAACAAACAAAACAGCAGTTGCTTCTTTAAACACCGGCAAGCCAAACTCGGAAAACTCCCAATCGGAACCCAAAAATCGTTTGCTGTGATCTTCCGCCATCTTTCTTGCAAGTTCAAGATTGTTTTCTCCCAGCATGTGAAGAGCAAGATGAGTCGCCTTTGAAAGAGCAGGCCAGGAAGATGAGCCGCGTGCGACGTTGAAGGTAACCATCGCAGGATTTGACCCCAGCGATGTCATAGAAGTGGCAGTAAAGCCAACCGGATCTTCAGATTCAGATTTGGTTGTAATGACCGCAACTCCGGAGGCGTGCCTTCTAAAGGCAGCCTTGAGGGCATCGCTGGGGTCGTGGTTTATCTCGTTTTCAAGCATCGCCTACAAGGTTAGCCGAGGGCGCTAGTGCTTCGTGCCATTGCCGGGAAAGCTAAACCCCCGATAACTGATGCTAAATAGGCTTCCCCGCTCTAAAATTGAGATTAAGGGAAGGAGCCAAAATGCATTGTCCGTTCTGTCGTTATGCCGATTCGCGTGTGACCGATTCTCGAACTAGCGAAGATGGCTCCGCCATCAGAAGGCGCCGTCAGTGCCCAGAGTGTGGAAAGCGATTCACCACCTCAGAAACAGCATCCCTGACAGTTATCAAGCGCAGCGGAGTGACCGAACCGTTTAGCCGCGAGAAGATAGTTAGCGGTGTTGGTAAAGCTTGCCAGGGGCGGCCAGTCTCCGATGCAGATCTAGCTGTGCTGGCTCAGCAAGTTGAGGAGATCATCCGCTCATCGGGTGCGGCTCAGGTCGAGGCCCATGAGATTGGGCTTGCGATTTTGGAGCCACTTCGGGCACTCGATGAAGTTGCCTTTATGAGGTTTGCGAGTGTTTACCAGGGCTGGGAATCCCTTGAGGACTTTGAGGCTGCCATAAGCGTGCTGCGTGCCAGCAATTCAATCTCGTCCGAGGGCAACAAAGGCTAGCGTGATCTAGCACATTGATCTATCGCCTGTTCTTCAATCTCATCTTTTCTCGCTTCAATCCGGAAACCGCTCACCATTTGGGCATTGTGCTAATCAAACTTCTTGGCGCAACTCGACTTGCTTCGTTGAGTCAAGTTGGCGTAAAGAAGAAAGTCGTGCAAGCGATCGGCCTTACATTCGATGGGCCGTTTGGTATGGCGGCTGGTTTCGACAAAAACGCTGAGGTAGTTAGGCAGCTGGGCCAGCTTGGCTTTTCTCACGTTGAAATCGGAACTGTCACTAGATTCCCCCAAGATGGAAATCCGAAGCCAAGACTATTCAGGCTAAAAAAAGATCTCAGCCTTATAAATCGCATGGGATTCAACAACGATGGCGCGGATGTAATTGCCAAGCGCCTGAGAAAAATTCGAGCTAGCGGTGTCAAGCTTCCGGTTATCGGTGTCAACATTGGCAAGAGTAAAATCACAGAGCTAGAAGACGCCGTATCGGATTATCAATACAGCACAAAGTTATTGGCTCCTTTTGCCGACTACATCGCAGTGAATGTTTCCTCACCCAACACCCCAGGTCTTCGATCTTTGCAGGCTATTGATCAGCTGGAGCCGATTCTTACCGCAGTGCTCGCTCAGGCTTCTGGCAAGCCTGTTCTTGTAAAGATTGCGCCGGATCTAGCCGACGAGGACGTGGTTGCAGTGGCCGCGCTTGCTACGAAGCTTTCCTTAGCTGGCGTGATTGCCAGCAACACAACGATTTCTAGATCGGATTTGAAAACGGCCAGTAAAGAAGTCGAGGCAATGGGCTCCGGAGGTCTGTCTGGACCAGTTCTTAGATCAAGATCTGTTGAAGTTCTAAAGCTGCTTCGAGCAAATCTGCCAAGCTCCATGGCAGTTGTCTCTGTTGGGGGAGTCTTCAGAGCTCAAGATGTTAAGGAAAGGCTCCAGCATGGAGCAACTTTGGTGCAGGGCTATACCGGTTTCGTTTACGAAGGACCGCTATGGGCCCGAAAGATTAGCCGAGGATTGGTCTAGTTAGACCAGTCTGTTCGGCGGACTCTTTGTTTCCGCCGGGTCCGAAACAACAAACGGCTTCAAGATTGCTTCGGCTTTAGACATTAATTCTTTGGGAATCTCAACACCGACAGCCTTGACGTTCTCAATAACTTGTTCGGGTCGGGAAGCGCCGATGATTGCACTTGAGACATTTGGATTTTGAAGCACCCAGGCCAAACCAAACTGCGCCAAAGTCAAATCAAGTTCTTTAGCAATTGGAACTAGCTGCTGAACTGCTGACAAGACCTCTTCATTTAAAAAGTCACCCATTCTGGCGGCAACCTCTGAGTCATCTGCTCTAGACCCGGCCGGGGCCTTAGCACCAGGCAGGTACTTTCCAGTTAGTACGCCTTGTGCCAGCGGAGACCAGACAATCTGGGTCATTCCGGACTCTATTGAGGTAGGAATGACCTCCTGTTCAATTACTCGCCACAACATCGAGTACTGGGGCTGATTAGAAATCAACTGGAAATTCATTTGCTTAGCAAGTTGAGCACCGGCTTTTATTTGCTGCGCATTCCATTCTGAAACACCGATGTAGAGGGCCTTACCGCTTCGAACAATGTCAGCGAATGCTTGCATCGTTTCCTCAAGCGGGGTTTCGTAATCAAATCGGTGAGCCTGATAGAGATCTAGGTAGTCAGTTCCTAGGCGCTTCAGTGATCCGTTAATTGAATCCATAATGTGCTTGCGGGAAAGACCGTGATCGTTTGGTCTTTTCTCCGCAACGGGCCAGTAGACCTTGGAGAAGATTTCTATGCCTTCACGGCGCTCCGACTTAAGCGCTTCGCCAAGTACCGGCTCTGCCGCAAGGTTTGCGTATACGTCGGCAGTATCAAAAGATGTGATACCGCTGTCAATTGCGGCTTTCACTGTTTTGATTGCAATGTCGTTTTCTACTTGGCCAGCGTGAGTGATCCAGTTGCCATAGGTCAGTTCACTGACTTTGAATCCACTGTTGCCCAGAAAGCGATGCTTCATTGGTTTTCTCTTTCTTCTAGAAGGTCTTATTGCCGCGTTTGACCTGAGGCTTTGGAAGTCTCATTCCACGCATCTGTATTGAACGCATCGCTGCGTACCAGCGAAGACCCTTTTCGACTTTGTCGCCGTACTTGGCTTCAGCTATCTTCTGGGTCTTTTTTCCAAGAATGAAACCATCTAGTCCAACTGCCACAAATAGTCCCCACATTGCAATCAAGGTGCCGAGTTGAATGTAGAGGTCTAGAACGGCGTCTTCGGTTCGAATTGAAGAAATAATGATCACTAGAAAAAGGGCAGGAAGAACTAGTTCCCCGGCAGTGAACCTTGAGTCGACAATGTCGCGGGCAAGTTTGCGCTGAGGTCCGCGGTCGCGGCTAGTCAAATAGCGATCTTCACCATTTGCTAGACCCTCACGAGCTTTTGCACGTTCCGCCTGGAGGGCTCTCTTGGCTAGGCGCTTTGCCTCGGGGGAGCGATTTCCAACCACTGGCTTCTTGCGAAGCTGCTCTTGTTGCTTACGGGCCGGTGTCGGCTTGTTCTTGCCATCTTTTTTGGGCTGTTGAGACTGGGGAGCTTGCTCTGGCATGGGAATCCTTTGTTTTGGTCGCTTGCGCTTAAGATTACCCTCATGAGATTGAACCCGCCGACCATCAGCCCTGAGCAACTCTCCCGGGCAAGGCAAGCCGTTGATCAAATCTTTCCTTCAGCGCTCGAAACGCTTCAGGATCTCGTGCGAATTCCTGGAATTGCTTGGGAGGCCTTCGACTCCGCGAACCTAGACAAAAGTGCCGAGGCTGTAAAGCAGCTTTTCGAAAGTACCGGGGTCTTTGATGAGGTCGAGATTCTAAGAGCTTCCTATGGAGATTCTCTGGTCGGGGCTCCGGCGATCGTTGCTATGCGCCAGGCAAAAAATTCCAAGCCTACGATTTTGCTTTATGCACACCACGATGTTCAACCTCCAGGGGAGAGCTCACTATGGGAATCTGAACCATTCGAACCTGAAATCCGGAATGGTCGAATGTATGGACGAGGCGCGGCTGATGACAAAGCTGGAATAATCGCTCATTATTCTTCGGTGAAATTGTTATCTGAAATAGCCGGAACAAATTTTGACATCGGTTTGGCAATCTTCATCGAAGGGGAAGAAGAGGCCGGATCTCCATCGTTTGGCAGCTTCTTGGAAACCTATAAGGACAAGCTCGCCGCCGATGTAATCGTTGTGGCTGACTCTGGCAACTGGAGCACCACCGTGCCGGCAATTACCACCACTTTGCGGGGGTTAGTCTCGCTCGAGTTTGAGGTCAAAACTCTCGATCACGCCGTCCACAGCGGCATGTACGGGGGAGCAGTCCCAGATGCCATGATGGCTCTGGTCAAGATTTTGGGTTCGATGTGGGACGAAAATGGCTCAGTCACCATTTCAGGGCTAAATTCGTCGGAAAATAGCGATTTAGCTTACTCAGAAGCCCAATTAAGGAACGAATCTGGGCTTTTGCCCTCCACTTTGGCCATAGGAGAGGGCCCTATCCTGCCTCGTCTTTGGACCAAGCCTTCCTTGACCTTGATAGGGCTTGATTACCCGAGTGTAGCGCTATCCTCAAACACCTTGCTTCCAAGCCTCAAAGCCAAGTTGAGCCTTCGAATTGCCCCTGGAGACGTCCCAGAACGAGCCCTGGAGGCTCTGAAGAGCCATATCCTGGCCCACAACACCCTAGATGCTGAGATCAAGTTTGGCGCTGTAGAGCTTGGAAAACCCTTCAGTCTTGGGGAGTCTGGCTGGGGTAAATCCCTTGCCGAGCAGGCCCTAGGCCTGGCTTACGGGGAGAAATCGGTGGATATCGGTATCGGAGGCTCAATTCCCTTTATTGCCGAGTTGGAGCGTGTTTTCCCTAGCGCCCAAGTCCTTGTGACTGGGGTAGAGGACCCAGATTCAAGGGCTCACTCACCAAATGAAAGTCTGCACTTGGAGGGATTCAAGGCCGCTATTTTGGCCCAATTGCTTTTCTTGTTGGGCGGGAATCAGATCACCACTAGCTAGGTTCACCCTTGTTAGAGTTATAACAACAGATTTTCGAAAGAGAGCAACCATGGAGCAGACACTAAGCCACAAAGTTAGCCTCACAGACACCGCCAAGGACAAAGTTCGCACCTTGTTGGCTGCCGAAGGGCGAGACGATCTAAGGCTTCGTGTTTCTGTTCAGCCTGGTGGTTGTTCGGGTTTGATTTACCAACTCTTCTTCGATGAGGTTCTCGAGGAATCCGATGCCGTCGCCAACTTTGATGGCGTTCAGGTTGTTGTGGACAAGATGAGCGTTCCTTATCTTGAAGGCGCTTCCATTGATTTTGAAGACACAATTCAGAAGCAGGGTTTCACAATTGACAACCCAAACGCCGCTGGCTCGTGTGCCTGCGGAGACTCTTTCAACTAACTCTCAGCCACACAAAATCCGATAGAAAAGCCCGTATTTCTGGGTGTTTTTGGCGCACTCGGTGGATTTTCCTCGCTTAGACTAAAGGCATAAGATTTCCCCAGCCGAAGGGTTAGTTTCTCCAGTGAGTAATCGTTTTAAGTGGGCAAGCGTCCCGCTTGCCACAACTATGGTTTTGCTTCTCTCGGGCTGCGCTGACCAGTTTGCCAGGGGTTTTTTGCCGGGCGAATGGGGTGTCACAAACCACACCGACCGTATTACTGGATTGTGGACCACTGCCTGGATCATTTTGTGGCTAGTTGGAATCATTGCTTGGGCTTTGATGGCTTGGGCGCTAGTTGTCTACCGCAGGCGCAAGGGTGAAACCGGCATTCCAGCCCAGCTGCGCTATAACAACCCGATTGAGGTTTTGTTCACCGTTGTCCCGCTGATTTTGGTTATCGGGTTTTTTGCCTTCACCGCAAGGGATATGGCGGCCATCGAAAAGCCAACCGAGAACCCAGATGTCAGCATCCAAGTGATAGCCAAGCAGTGGAGCTGGGACTTTAACTACGTGAACGCCAACGTTTACGAATCCGGAATTCAGGCACAGTTTGATGGCCAGGAAGGCGTTCCTGAAACGCTTCCAACTCTTTACCTACCAGTGAACAAGAGTGTGAAGATTGACCTTTCCGCGCGAGATGTTATCCACTCGTTTTGGGTTATCGACTTTCTTTACAAAAAAGACATGTTCCCAGGAAAGACCAACACCATGTACTTCACCCCCCAGAAGGAAGGTACTT
>JBIJAI010000073.1:0-2824 GCA_044345815.1 Rhodoluna sp.
GCCGGATATCAATGGAGCTTCACGTTTTGCCGAAAGGCTTGCATCAGGCCTAGTTAGGGCAGGCCATGAGGTTCACGTGATTGCTCCCGCCCACAACAAGACTTTCGGTTCCTTCACTGAGGTCCAGGATGGTAGCGCTATGACGGTGCACAGGATCAAAAGCTATCGGGTTATCCAGCACAAAACGCTGCGATATGTCTGGCCGTTCACTCTCAAGAAAAAAGCCGACCGGCTACTTAGACAAATTAAGCCGCACGCTGTTCACATTAACTCACACATGATTGTTGGAAGGTTTGTACTCAAATCAGCCCAGGAGCTGGGGATTCGAGTGATTGCAACCAACCACATCATGCCGGAAAACCTAATCAAGTACTCTCTGGTCATTCCTCGTTGGGCAGAAAAATGGGTTATGAATCTAGCTTGGAAGGACGCTGGCCGCGTGCTTCGAAAAGCTGACGTTGTGACAACCCCAACCAGACGTGCCGCCAACCTACTCGAAAGTGCTTCGGGATTAACTGGAGTTTTGGCTGTTTCCTGCGGAATCCAAGCTTCCAGATTCGCTAATTCAACTCCGACTTCAAATCAGCAACCACGAATCTTGTTTCTTGGAAGGCTTGACTACGAAAAGCACATCCACAACCTTCTCAAGGCCGTTGCACTGCTTCCAAAGAAGCTAAACGTCAAGGTTGAAATTGTTGGCGATGGGGGAGAGCGCGAGTATCTACAGAAGCTAGCCAAAGATCTTGGAATTGATCACAACGTGGAGTTCCGCGGTCACATAACCGACCAAGAATTACCCAAGGCCTATGAGAGAGCGACTTTGTTTGCGATGCCTTCCATCGCCGAGCTACAGTCCATTGCGACCATGGAGGCTATGGCCTCAGGCCGCCCTGTGGTGGCAGCCGATGCCATGGCACTGCCACACCTGGTGCACGATGGCGATAATGGCTACCTGTTTCCACCAGATGATGTAAAGGCTTTCGCAGATCGGCTACTGAAGGTATTGACTGCAAACCAAGCAGAGTTAGATCGAATGTCAGAGAACTCACTACATCTGATTCAGTCTCACGACATTGACACCACAATCAAGATCTTTGAAGGTCTTTACCGCGGTGACGTTCAAGAGCCAGAGGAGTCTGCAGATAACCTCGCCACCTATAGCCTTCCTATCGGACAGCTAAGCAAGCGCATAAGTAGATCGATCATGCTTGCTCGAAAGCGTTCGGCTGAGCTTCGGGTAAAAGCTGAAGAAGCAGGCGCCGAGCTTCGGGAGCGAGCCGAAGAGGCCCGCGATGAGGTACGAGAGAAGTTCGAAGAGGTTCGTGAAGATGTTGTCTTTGCTGCTAAACGGATAGAAATTAGAGTAAGAAAAGGCGTGAAGAAGGCAGCAGAAAGGCTTCGACGCGAAGAGCAGTAGGCTTAAATCACCAAGGGGAGTTAGCTCAGCTGGTTAGAGCAGCGGACTCATAATCCGTCGGTCACGGGTTCAAGTCCCGTACTCCCCACCAGAATCCAATTCGAATAGGGAGCCAGAGTGAACCTGTTTGTGAAGGCCTGGGCATTAGTTAAATCCACTCATCCGATTCCGTCATTTTCGGTCACCCTTCTAACTATCCTGTTTGGACTTAGCTACTTCTTGCCATTTCAACATTTAGCACTTCTTGGTTTGTGTGTGCTTGCTCAGCAGTTCTCCGTTGGGTTATCGAATGACTGGCTTGATTACGATCGGGACAAAAATGTAAATCGACAAGATAAACCAACCACCCGAGGTGAGGTTTCAGCCAAACATGTTAGAAACGCTTCAATCACAGCAGGTTTTGTTGCTTTGGCTTTATCTTCTAGTTTTGGCTGGCCTTCAGGGTTGATGATGGTATTGATGTTGGCTGTTGGATGGTCATATAACTTGGGGTTGAAATCAACTGCTTTATCGGTAGTGCCATACGCCATTGGCTTTGGAATACTGCCAGTTTTTGTGACACTTTCTTTTGTGCAACCTCAGCTGCCATCCTGGTGGGTCATTCTTGCCGCTTCGCTTCTAGGAGTATCCGCTCACTTCGCCAATGCTCTGCCTGATCTGCTTGAAGATCGAAAAACCGGAGTTCGTGCTTTACCCCACATACTTGGTCAGCGAGCATCAGCACTAGTCATTGCCGGCACAGCGATTTTGGCCACAACTCTCGTGGTCACCCAATCACCCAGTTTGAATCTTGTAATTGCAATTTCAGGATTTGCGCTAACTGTCGGGTTAGCACTGGGGGCAAGCGTTTTGGCGCTTAGGCCTCAACCTCCGCGATTGATTTTTCATCTGCTAATTGCAGCATCGTTTGCAAATGTGGTTCTTCTCGTATTTGGTCAATCAAATACAGTAGCTATCTGATTCGAGGCGAACTGGTTATCCACGACTCTTACCGGAGCGAAGAGATTACTACCTTACGCAAGGTCTTTCGAGCAGGAGATAATCTTGATGAATTTCTTGGAAAAGCAGATTTTCCAGCTCACGCTCTGATTGTAAGGACCGAGCATGCTCTACCGATACCGCCCGTGAAGGGAATTCGAGACAAGGCTGTGTTGGTTCAGGCCATCCAGAATCTTTCTGGTGACTCTGGGTCTGTGATTGTAGAAAGTGACCTTCGGGCAAGTTTTTCACCCAGTCGTATGCGAAACATCGCCGCATGCGCAAGGCTGCTGGCGCGCAGAATCACCTCGCTGTGTCCGCAATGCAATGCCCCTGGTTGGGGGAGCATATCCCCAGTCTTTGGTTTGCCATGTGCGGATTGTGGGTCAAACGTCGATAGCGCCGTAAGGGCAGATCAGTACGGTTGTG
>JBIJAI010000074.1:0-2763 GCA_044345815.1 Rhodoluna sp.
GGCGGCCTCAAGCATCAGACGAATAACTCTCATGGTGCAACCGAAACAACGTCGATGCTAGAGGTGCTCTGATTCCACGTTATGTTTGCTATCTCTTCAACCACACGCTCACCGCCTGGAAGCATGCGGCAGTGGACAACTAAATCGATGCAAGAACCAACTGTGGGATTTACGAATTCAGAGGTTATGTTGGTTCCAGCCAAAAGAGGTAGCGTGCAAAGCTTTGCAACTGCATCCTGAGCAGAGTTCGCGTGGATCGTACATAATCCTGGTAATCCTGAATTAAGGGCAATCAAAAGATCAAAGCTCTCTGCTTGCCTTACTTCTCCAACAACGATTCGAGAAGGCCTCATTCGCAGAGCTTCTTTGACGAGTCTGCGCAGGGAAATCTCTCCAACTCCTTCAAGATTTGGTTGCCTGGTTTGCATAGCAACCCAATCCTTGCCTTGAAACTTGAGTTCAAAGGTTTCCTCCACTGAGACAACTCGCTCGGTTTGACTCACCTCATTCAATAGCGCACAAAGAAGCGTGGTCTTGCCGGCCTGGGTAGCACCTGAAACCAATATGTTTCGCCCTCGCTGAACCTGATTCGCTAGAAACTCAGCTTGAGATTTGGTTAGCGAACCAAGTTTTGAAAGGTCATGTAGAGAGTAAATCTGAGTAGGAAACTTTCTGATGTTTATGCACCAGTTTTTTCTGGTGATATCTGGAATCACAACGTGCAATCTTGAGCCATCTTCAAGCGAGGCATCTACAAATGGAGCTGATCGATCAAGTCTTCTTCCAGTGTTCCTAAGCATCTTCTCAACAAGTGTCTGCACCAGCTCCTGATCAATGCCGATATCCATTGCATAGCTCACACCCGCTCGTGCCACAAAGACTTCCGAGTTGCCATTTAGCCAAATCTCCTCAATTGCGGGGTCATCCAGCAGCGGCTGGAGTGGTCCATAAGCTGATAGCTGATTTGCTAGTTCAACTCGGAGTTTTGTTTCACCGGAAGCCATGGCACCCAGGGGATCTGCCTCAACCGCTTCATCAAAGACCTCGTCGAGGGCACGGTTTAGTTCTAAGCCTCCCGAGACTATTCTTCGTCGGGCAAGTTTTGACAGGGTGGAAACCAGTTCGGACAAGCCGCCTCCTTGACTTGGGTCCAGGAAGGCAAGTTTGCCTAAAGGGGAATTTGGGTGGGAGGATTTATCCACAGCGGGAATTGGCTAGACTATTCGAGGAACGCGGAAGTGGCGAAATTGGCAGACGCACTGGATTTAGGTTCCAGCGTTCGAAAGGACGTGTGGGTTCAAGTCCCACCTTCCGCACCAAAGATAAAAGACCCGCTGCTTGCGGGTCTTTTTCATTGTGCTAAAGAGTTTTTTCCTACTTCAAAGCACTAGTTCGAGCAAGCGCCAACTGCGCATTGATAATCCCAGCGCCACAGCCTCCCATAGTCGAACAGTTACTTCCCGCAGCAAATGGTCTAACTGAATCTTGCAGAATTGATCGCACGCGAGCTGGGGTAATTCCTGGCTGCATCGAATACATCAGAGCTACGATTCCGGAAACAACTGGAGCCGCCATGCTGGTGCCCTCTGATAGGCGATAGTCCGGCAGGTTGCTGGCATCAATCCAAGAAGAGATGATTCCCCCACGTGAATCTGGTGACTCAGTTGACCCGACATTGAATTCACCACCGGGCGCTGAGATCAGCACTCCGTCGCCATAGTTCGAGTAGGTTGCCCGATCTCCAAGAGACTGGGTGGCAACAACTGTAATCACGCCAGGACAGTTACCTGGGAATGAAAGTGACCCTCTACTTTCGTTTCCAGCAGCAACTACGACGGTTATACCTTTAGCAATCACGGCGTCAAAGATTGCAGCCCTTTCTGAAGTGCAAGGAGCTAGCTCCTTGGCACCGAGTGACAAGTTGATAACCGAGGCTGGGAATCTGTTTTTAGGCACTCCGCTAATTTTGATGCCGGCAGCCCATTTGACGGCATTCAGAAGATCTTCGACTGTTCCGCCGTCTTTACCCAAAGCTCGAATCGGTAGAACTTTAATGTTCGGTGCAACGCCAGCGGTTCCGATGAAGTCGTGCTCAGCGGCGATAATTCCAGCAACGTGGGTGCCGTGAAAGCTACTTCCACCCGAAGCGTCCCCTCCCTCATCGTTTGGGTTAGCGTCCTCGCCGTCACCATCGCCTGCGCTTGCAAGATCTGTGACAAAGTCGTAGCCGTAGATACTGCCGTCGGCATTTCGGGTCAAGCTCTTGTCGATCTGCTGGTGGGCCTTGATTCCTGTGTCGATAACCGCAACTACTTTGTCGCTGTCCCCATGGGAGTATTTCCAGGCCGCTGGCATTGAGATTCCATTACGACCGCTCAGATACCACTGCAGTGGGAAGTAAAGATCGTTGACAGCAACCCCAGCACTTGAAGTCGAAGTGCCAAGTTCGTTGGTCGCAACGACTTCTACGGTGTAGGTAGTATCTGGTAGCAGTTCCGGGAAACGGCATCTAGTTGCGCTGCATATCGAAGTCTCAACTGCTTGAATGTCGGCGGCGGTTGCAATAGCTCGGTAGCGAACTTGATTGGTAGCAAAGCCTCCTCGGTCAGAAAGCGACTGAGCAAGATACGTGATGTTGCCAGGGCCAACTCTTTGAGTGGAGGTTAAAAACACAGGCTTCGGGGCAGTTCGAACAGAGGTCGATGCGATGTTTGAAACTGCACCCACCGTATTACTCAATGACCCATCATTAGTAATTGCTCG
>JBIJAI010000075.1:0-2741 GCA_044345815.1 Rhodoluna sp.
GGATGTTCCAGCCTCACTAGATTCCAGCGTAAAGGTTATTGAGGTGCCCGAGCATTTAGCTGCCGCAAAGCGCTTCTCAGGCTCTTGGAGTCAGGACAGATTTGATCTCGAAGGAAAGAAACTAATTGGCGAGTTGTTAAGCTCCGGTTTAGAAACCGTGGGTAGCTTGTATTTCGCCAGGTTCGATCCACCCTGGAAGCCGGGCTTTCTAAAGCGCAATGAGGTTTTGATTCGGGTCAAAGGTTGGGAGCCTAGACGTGTCTGAACTTGCAACTGTTTTATTTGTCTGCGTACACAACGCAGGGCGTTCCCAAATGGCAGCCGGATATCTCAAGCACCTAGCCGGAGATCAAATCAAGGTGCTTTCTGCAGGAACTCAACCTGGGACAGATATCAACCCGATGGCAATGGCAGTGATGCTGGAAGAAGGAATTGACCTTTCAACTGCCAAACCAGAAAAACTCTCAGACGAGAAAGTTCTGGAGTCGGATTACGTAATCACCATGGGTTGCGGAGATGCCTGCCCATACTTTCCTGGCAAGACATACCTTGACTGGCCACTAACCGATCCAAAGGATCAGCCAATTGAAATAGTCCGCGGAATCCGCGATGAGATCAAAGCAAAGGTCGAAGATCTAATTCAAAAGGTGAAAACTAGCGCTTAACGCTCTTTTTCACTTTTGTGACAACAGCCTTAGCTTCCTTCTTTACTGCCTTTACTTCCTTTTGAACATCGCGCTTAACGTTGGCAGCTTTGCGGCCTAGATCCTTAGCTACCTTCTTGGTGTCAACGCCGATGTTTTTCTTAACTTTCTTGGCAACCCAGTCAGAACCATCCGCTAGTGATCGGCCTAGTTTTTCTCCTAGAACTAAAACTTCTTTTTCAAGGCTTGAAACAGCCTGAGCTTCGGCAACCTTGGCAAGCCAAGCGATGTACGGTCCAAAGCCTTTGGCATTTAGTGAATACTTCCTGCTTGCACCAGAACCGGTTCCCTTAACTAGCTTTGCTTCGCTTAGAGAAGTAAGGATGGTTGTGACCTGCGCGGAGGTAAGTTTTGTGGCGGTAGCAGTTTTTGCAATTGTGGAAGCCGGGCTTGCTGCCAGTTTCTCAAGAACTAGACGTGCCTTTGGGTCTGCAATTGCCTTGAAGATATCGCTCATTATTTGTTTTTTCCTAACTCGATTGCTCGAGCCAAGGCGGCTCGAGTTGCCATTTCGATTGTGCCTTCTATGTTGTAGGCATCAAAGGTATTGGTTGCTTCCATAGTTGTTCCATTTGGAGAAGTCACTTGAGCTCTAAGTGTCTCGGGGGTTTCACTAGATGCAGCAAGCAAGGTTGCTGAACCTAAGAAAGTGGAGCGAACCATGAGGTTTGCTTCCTTTTCACTAAAGCCCATCTTCTTGGCAGCGTTCATGAGTTTTTCGGCGAAGTAGAAAACGTAAGCCGGACCCGATCCTGAAATTGTGCTCAAGGCATTGATCTTGTCTTCGTCAACAACTAGAACTTGACCAACGGTGTTGAACAATTCTTTGGCTAGCTCTAGCTGGGCATCGTTTGCACTTTGGCCCTTGGCGATGCCAGTCACACCGTGGCCGACAATCGAAGGTGTGTTTGGCATGGCGCGAATCACCGATGCCTTAGAGCCAATTGCCTGCTCCATTGATTCGGTTGTGACACCGGCTGCAACTGAAATAACCAGGGCACCGTCTTTGACGGAATCCTTGATTTGATCAAGAGTCTCCAAAACCTTTGCAGGCTTTACTGCAATCAACAAAATGTCAGCGTCCTTGGCGGCTTCGGCGTTGGCTGACGCGGATGTCTCAAGCGCAAAGGTTTTGATCGAGAACTTCTCGGTAAGTGCCTTGGCGCTTTGGGTGGTGGCCGTTGAGGCTGTGATCGAATCAGCTGCGGTGCCGGCGGCAATAAGGCCACTAAGAATGGCCCCGCCCATAGAACCTGCGCCAATAACGGCTATCCGATTGTTTTCCATACTCCAAGCTTAACCTTCATTGGTATCGGTGGGTCAGGGTAGTTTGGTACACATGGCCAAGACAAAATCTGAGTACTCGTGTGTGGAGTGTGGCTGGAGTGCAGCCAAATGGGTTGGCCAGTGTGGTGAGTGCCAGTCCTGGGATACCGTCCAACTAACTGCCTTGGGCAAGGGCCGGGGCATTGGTGTTGTGCGTTCGATTAGGCCTGCGGCCATCGGAGACAACTTCGCAGCTAAACCAATCACCCAGATCTCTACCGACCAGGTGCACTCCCGTCCAACTGGAGTAGGCGAATTCGACCGTGTCTTAGGCGGAGGCATTGTTCCAGGAGCTGTTGTGTTGCTTTCTGGTGAACCGGGTGTTGGCAAATCAACTTTACTTCTTGAGGTTGCTGCCAACAGCGCCAAGTCAGGACTCAAGGTCCTGTATGTCAGCGGTGAAGAATCAACTGGTCAGATCAAGCTGCGCGCCGATAGAACTGGCGCGCTTTCAGACAATCTCTACCTTGCTTCTGAAAATGACCTGGCAACAGTTTTGGGCCAGATTGATCACCTAAAGCCTGAGCTTCTAATTGTTGACTCGGTGCAGACCATCATCGCCGGTGAAATTGATGGCGCTGCAGGTATGCCTTCTCAGGTTCGAGAGGTGGCAGCAAATCTAATTCGCGTTGCCAAGGAATCTAATCTGCCGATTATCTTGGTCGGTCACGTCACAAAAGATGGAACGGTTGCTGGACCTAGGGCCCTCGA
>JBIJAI010000076.1:0-2740 GCA_044345815.1 Rhodoluna sp.
TTGATTCTTGGAGACCTAAGGCCGGATAACTTCATACCGTTTTTGATTACCGGAGTTTTCCTGTTCTCTTTTTTCTCAGGTTCATTTTCTTCTGGAGCAAAGGCAATCACATCCAACTCGGGTCTTTTAAAAACCGTTGCCTTTCCGAGAATTCTTCTTCCACTATCGGCTGTAATAAGGGAGTTTATAAACTTCCTTCCACAGCTGGCAATTTTGCCAATTGTGATGTTGGCTTTCGGCCAGCAAATCACCTGGGACTGGTTGTATCTGATCCCCATCACTTTCTTGATGTTCTTGTTTAGCACCGGTCTTGCAATGATCTCGGCCAGGCTCACGGTTCAGGTAAAGGACCTAGGCAAGCTGGTTCCTTTTATTACCCGCCTGATGTTTTACTCCAGCGGAATCTTCTTCGAAATCGAGCGGATCTTTGCTGGCTACCCCGAGCTATTGGCAGTTGCGATGTTGAATCCGGTTTATGACTTCATCAGCCTTGCTCGAGGAGCCCTAATCAACGACATGCAGATGACTCCGTTTCTATGGATTGCTGCATCGAGCTGGGCGATAGTCACCTTCGTTGTTGGAGTGTTCTACTTCTGGAAAGCTGAGGCGCGTTATGGTCGCGACTGATGCAGCCAAAGGGAAACCAGTAGTAGTAGTTGACGATGTTCACGTCATCTACAAAGTTTTTGGAACTGGCAAGAAAGCCAGTGGCGCCAAGGGCTCCCAGGCAAAGAAAACTCGTATGCGAGAAGTCCACGCGGTCAAGGGCGTTTCCTTTGTGGTTTACGAAGGCGAGACCATTGGAATTGTTGGATCAAACGGCTCCGGCAAATCTTCACTGATGAGGGCAATTGCAGGACTTTTCCCGTCCACCAAAGGTGCGGTCTATACCTTCGCGAAACCTACGATGCTGGGCGTTGGAGCAGCGCTACTTCCTAACCTGAGCGGGGAAAAGAACATCATGCTTGGCGGACTTGCAATGGGATACAGCAAGAAAGAAATCACCGCAGCCACAGACTCGATCATCAACTTCTCTGGACTCCGGGACTTTATTGATCTACCAATGCGCACCTATTCGCAAGGAATGTCAGCAAGGCTTCGCTTTTCTATTGCCGCTTCCAAGAAGCACGACATCTTGATTATCGATGAAGCTCTAGCAGTTGGCGATCGTCAGTTCCGAATGAAAGCTGAAGAAAAGATTCGTCAGATGCGTCAAGAAGCCGGAACAGTGTTTCTTGTCAGTCACAACATGAAATCAATTCAGGACACCTGCAACCGTGTTATCTGGCTTGAGAAGGGTGTATTGCTCATGGACGGCGAACCAAAGGCAGTCTGTGACGCCTTTATTGCCGCCATGGATAAAGGCGACAGCGAATAGATGAACAGCACCGTCAAAACCGTGAGCGTGATGATGCCGGTTCGAAACGAGCAGGCTCATCTAGTTGCCGCGGTGGACAGCGTTTTGTCTCAGAGCTATCCAGGAAAACTGGAAATCCTTCTTGCAGTTGGCCCATCGGTTGATGAAACAGATCGAGTAGCAAAAGAATTAGCGGCAAAGCACCAAAACGTAAAGCTGATTGAAAACCCCAAGGGGCTCACTACTTCCGGCTTGAACTTAGCAATCGCACAATCTACAAGCGATGTGATTATTCGCGTTGATGCCCACAGCGAATTAAGCCCTGGCTATATAGCTCGGGGAGTGGAACTTCTAGATCAAACCGGTGCAGTTTTGTTAGGCGGGGTGATGAGCGCGGTTGGCAAAACCCCACTACAAAAAGCGGTTGCTTTTGGCTACGGCTCCAGGTTTGGCCTTGGTGGAGGCAGCTATCACGTTGGGGGAAAAGCTGGTGAAGCTGAGTCTGCTTACTTGGGAATCTTTGATGCAAAGGCCCTCAAGGCTGTTGGTGGCTACGACGAGAACATCATTCGTGGTGAGGACTGGGATCTTTCTCAGAAGCTAAAGGCAGCCGGCGGCAAAGTTTGGTTTAGCCCAGAACTTGTCGTGAAGTATTGGCCACGGTCAAACATCAAAGCGTTGGCATGGCAGTTTTACTCAACCGGTGTTTGGCGCGGAGAACTTACTCGTCGAGCCCCAGGCAAAGCATCAATTAGATACTTTCTTCCTCCGGTGGCTTTGTTGATACTTGTGGACTTAGTGGTGCTTGCAAGCCTTGGAGTTATTGGCGAACTAGCGCTGATTATCCCAATCGCTCTTTATCTTTTGGTTTTGAGCTTTGCTTCAGCAACCGCGAAACAGCTTGGCGTTTTGGATCGCTTAGCAATCTTTATTGCACTGCCGGTTATGCACTTGTGCTGGGCAACTGGTTTTTGGGTTGGACTTATCTTTGGAGCTAGAAAAACTGTGGATGCTGGAGACAAAAAGTGAGGTACTCACCCACTCGAATTCTTGGAGCACTTCGCAGGCGCCAACTCGACTGGTTCCGTGGTTTGGTTTATCGAGTCTTTAGTAAATCAAAACTTTCCAACAGCATCCTTTTTGAATCTTTCCAGGGCAAAGTAATCGGGGATAACCCTTACGCAATCTTTGCTGAAGTTTTATCCCGAAACCCAAACTTCGAATTGCTCTTTACAGTGAACTCCAATACCGAGGCCCCGGAAGGAGCCAGAGGCGTTAGGCACGGTTCGATTGCCTGGTTGAAAGCACTAGCAACATCAAGGGTGTTGGTAAACAACACAAACTTCCCTGGATATTTCCGAAAGCGCGAAGGTCAGCGCTACA
>JBIJAI010000077.1:0-2724 GCA_044345815.1 Rhodoluna sp.
TTCGAAACACTTTAGAAAAGCAACACCTTCTTGTGACCGGGCTTCGTGGACAAGTAAGAGCGCTCTCCCCCAAGTTAACCCTCGATAGGGGCTATGCGGTGGTGCGGGATGACAAGGGACACGTCCTGACTGAACCTAAACAGGCCAGCTCAGGTCAGAAGCTAAGAATCACCCTTGCAGGCGGCGATCTTGGGGCTACAGCGGATTGAAAGTAGGCTTGATACACAATGACTGAAAATAATAAAGACGTAGCGTCGATGAGCTACGAGCAGGCACGAGACGAACTGGTAAAAGTCGTAGCTGAACTCGAGGCAGGTTCTGCCACCTTGGAATCTTCCATGAAACTTTGGGAGCGCGGAGAAGCGCTGGCTGATAAGTGCGAGCAGTGGCTTTCTGGAGCTCGTGCCACTCTTGAAAAAGCTGCGAAGGCCAAGAAAAGCCCTGCTGAATGAGCGATGCCGCTGCCCAGCGAAGAGCTAGACAAACTCTTATAAATCTTCTTTTATCCCTGGCTGCAACTGTTGGCGTCATGGTGCTTCTGGTTTTGGCAGTGCCACGTGATGACTCGAATCGAATTCAACCGGTTGACTATGTGGCTATTGCCGATCAAGCTTCCGCCGAGGCTCCTGGAGAACTCCTAGTTCCAACCATTCCAGTTGACTGGTACTCCAACGCCGCACGCTATCGATCCTCAGCTCAGGATGGCGTTGCAAATTGGTACGTCGGGTTTGTTGGACCCAACGGTGAGTTTCTTGCTATGACGCAGGGAATCGATGTCAATCAAACTTGGATCCAGTTGATGCTCGAATCAAACAAGCCTTCCGGCAAAATTGAGATTCAAGGCAAGAGCTGGAGCGTTTATGAAAGCGTTCGTGAAAACAATCCCCCCAAGTCCAAGGACTACATGATGGTTTTGGAATACGAAAACAATGCGGTACTTGTCTATGGCGTAGCCCCGCAGGCTTCCCTCGAAGACTTGGCCTCGCAGCTGGGAGTCCTAATCGATGAAAATAGGTCTTCCGAAGCGGTAAATTAGTACCGTACCAATTGATCTTTAGCCCTAAGAAAGGCTCGATTCTCGTGGAATACCGAATTGAACATGACACCATGGGCGAAGTTAAAGTCCCTAAAGACGCTCTTTACGCAGCACAGACCCAAAGAGCAGTTGAGAACTTCCCAATCTCCGGATCCACTCTCGAGCGAGCTCACATCGCCGCTTTGGCAGAAATCAAAAAAGCTGCTGCATTAGCCAACGCTCAACTTGGGGTTTTGGACAAAGACCTTGCTAACGCAATTGCGAAAAGTGCCGATGAAGTCATCGGCGGTTCTCTAGATGAGCACTTTCCAGTAGATGTTTACCAGACCGGCTCTGGCACCTCTTCAAACATGAACATGAACGAAGTGCTTGCAAGCCTCGCAACTAAGCACCTAGGCAAAGCAGTGCATCCAAACGATCACGTTAACGCTTCTCAGTCCTCGAATGACGTTTTTCCAACCTCAGTCCACTTGGCAGTCACCTCGGCTCTGATAAATGACTTGATTCCATCTCTTGACTACCTGGCCAAGAAATTTGAGGTCAAGGCTAAAGCTTGGGCAGAGGTTGTTAAAGCCGGACGAACCCATTTGATGGATGCCACCCCAGTAACCCTGGGTCAAGAATTTGGAGGATTTGCCGCACAGATTCGCTACGGCATCGAAAGAATTCAATCTTCAATCGCTCGAGTTGCTGAAGTTCCACTGGGTGGAACCGCTGTTGGAACTGGAATCAACACTCCGAAAGGTTTCCCACAGACCGTAATCAAGCTTTTGGCTGAACAGACCAAACTTCCAATCACCGAGGCACGCGATCACTTCGAAGCCCAAGGTGCCAGAGATGCACTCGTTGAAGCTTCCGGTGCCCTGCGAGTTTTGGCAGTAAGCCTGACCAAGATAAACAACGACCTGCGTTGGATGGGCTCTGGCCCAAACGCTGGTCTTGGCGAACTTTCCATTCCTGACCTGCAGCCAGGATCTTCAATCATGCCTGGGAAAGTAAACCCGGTTATTCCCGAAGCTGTCTTGATGGTCTGCGCGCGAGTGATTGGAAACGATCAGACCGTGGCCTGGGCGGGAGCCTCGGGAAACTTCGAACTAAACGTTGCTATTCCAGTTATGGGCAACGCCCTTCTAGAATCCATTCGACTGCTTGCTAATTCCTCAAAGGTATTGGCTGATAAGACGGTCGAAGGACTAGAGGTCAACGTTGATCGGGCCAGAGCTCTCGCCGAGTCCAGTCCTTCTATTGTGACTCCCTTGAACAAAGTGATTGGCTACGAAGCAGCTGCCAAGATTGCCAAGCACTCAGTTGAAAAGTCAATGACTATTCGTGAGGCAGTAATCGACTTAGGGTTTGTGGAGCGTGGCGAGCTAACCCTTGAGCAGCTCGATGCTTCACTCGATGTGCTGTCTATGACCAGACCGCCAAAGTAATCGCTCCTAGAAAACCCGCAATCAAATAAGGTCCCAGTGGCATTGAGCCGCCAAGCTTTATTCGCCTAGCTGCCAAAAGAATAATTGCGACTAAGCCAGCGATCAGAAAACTCAAGCCGAGCGCAATGATTGGAAATAGCGGCGAATACCAGCCAAGAGCGAGCGACATCACTGTCATCAGCTTTACATCCCCCATTCCCAAAAGACCCATGCGGTTAATCACAAGCGAGATTGCAAAAGTGATTGCCCCAGCGA